>JAXHTN010000036.1:0-12749 GCA_034190145.1 Halobacteriota archaeon
ATGGTTCGGTCATAAGTGCTCTTGCAAGGGCAATTCTCTGTTTCTCTCCCTCACTCACAAAGTCGGGATACTCATTTAGAATCTCCTTTATCCTCTCAGCATCAAATCCAACAGCCTTCAGGACGGCGACACATTTTGCTTTTGCTATCTCTTTTGGCATTGCAAGTCCGATCGAATCTGTGAGGTTCTCCATTATGTTGCTGTGGTGGTAGAGATCATACTCCTGGTGAAGGATGGATATGTATGGTCTTGCTCTACCCCTTCCGTTCTCTCCGGGCTCCTTCATGTCAACCCACTCATCTCCGACGCGTATCTTAACATCACCGGACGATGGGTCCTGCAGACCGGCAAGTATCTTACTTAGTGTGGTTTTTCCGGAACCACTGACACCAATGATTCCAAAGATCTCGCCTTCGTTTACCTCAAAGCTTATTCCATCGACAGCATTGATTATACCTCTGTCGAAGGTATAAAACTTCTTCCTACAATCTCCTATCTTTATACAAGTAGCTTCCTTCTGGATTCTGGATTTTGAGATCTCTCTCAACTCATTTATAACAGCATACGCATCTTCCAGGTCTGCTTTGATCTCGCTTATCATCTCTTCAGACTTTCCTTGTGCTATCACTTGACCCTTGTCAAGAATTATGCCTTCTTCAGTGAGTGTCGTTATCGCCTCGAGCCAGTGGGAGGTAACAAATGTTGTAAGGCCTCCTTTGACCTCTTTATTGATAACTTCATGCACTGCTCCTGCTGTTACCGGATCAAGTGTACCTGTGGGTTCATCTGCAAATAGAATCATGGGGTTCTTTGCAAGTTGTCTTGCAAGAACTACCCTCTGTTTCTCACCGCCGCTCAAATCCCTTGCAACATGTAGTACTCTATGGGTTAAATTAACCTTTGAAAGAAGCCTGAGAGCAGCGAGTTGCTGCTGGTTTTTTGGAACACCTGCATCAGTGAGTGCTTCCATCACGTTCACAAGGACAGGCATTTCACCGAATAGAGCAAACGTACGCTGAAGCATCAAGGCATTTCTATTATATATCTCCTTGAACTTGGGCGTACCATATGTCTCCCAGAGATCGACCTCTTCAAAGTCCAACCTCTCTTCACAAATAATGCACTTTTCGCCTTTCTTACTGGGCTTTTCAATCCTCCCACATGTTGGACAGAATGCCACTCGATAGATTATGCTCCCTTCGGTAGGTCTGCACTCCTTGATTCCGCGGATGGCGTTCATGAGAACGGTCTTTCCGGAACCACTCTTACCAAGTATTCCGAAAGACCCTCCCTCTTTCAATCTGAAACTGATACTATTCAGTACTTGTTCTTCTCCGAATGTCTTGCAAAGATTTTCAACAATTACAAAATCTTGTGACATCCTAAACACCCATGGCGATGTCTTTCTCCTTGTATTCTTCCAATATGTCTTTTGGTGACCCTATCTTAACAACCTGACCGAGTCTCAACCACATAACTCTATCACATACCGCTTCAACGAAGAACGGATCGTGCGATACGATCAGGTAGGTCTGACCAAGCTCCTGCCTGGATGAAAGGATCGATCTTATGAGCTCCTGTGTCGTTTCAGGATCAATAGTTCCTGTTGGTTCGTCAAGAAGCAATATGTATGGCTCTGTCATGAGTGCTCTTGAAAGTGCAACCCTGTGTCTCTCACCTTCTCCCAAGTTGTCAGGGAATAGTGATAAAACGCTCTTTGCCTTCTCTTCCTCAAACCCAACGGCTCTTAATACATGCATTGCCTTTGCCCTTGCGATCTCCATAGGCATATCAAGTCCGATCGATTCGGTTAGGTTCTCAAGAACAGATGCATGGTGGTACAGATCATACTCCTGGTGAAGCACTGATATGAAAGGTCTCGCTCTTCCTCTACCCTCAGGCCCTGGCACACTCATATCTACCCAATCCTCTCCTATTCTTAAGAGAATCTTACCGCCAGATGGCTCTTTTAAACCCGATAAGATCTGACTGAGCGTAGTCTTACCTGAACCACTAACACCAACTATACCGTATATCTCAGCTTCGTTGACATCGAAACTTACATCATCGACAGCTTTTATTATACCCCTATCGAATGCGTAGAAGTTCTTTTTACAACCTTCAACCTTCACTATTGGCATATCCTCTTTAACCCTTGATGCTGATGCCTCTCTTAACTCTTTCATTGCGGCAATTGCTTCCGGATCCTCAAGCTCTGCTTCTATCTTGTCTGCGAGTTCCTTTGATTTTCCAGCTGCGACAACTCTTCCATTCTCAAGTACAAGACCATCTTCTGTAAGTACTGTAATGGCCTCGAGCCAGTGAGATGTCACAAAGGTGGTCAATCCCGCCTCTATGTTCAGCTTCATGGAATCGTGGACTGCATCTGCGGTTATTGGATCCAATGTCCCGGTTGGTTCATCTGCATACAGTACAAATGGACCTTTTGCGAGCTGCCTTGCAAGAACGACACGCTGCTTCTCACCACCACTGAGATCCCTTGCAACATGTAGGGTTCTGTGAGTGAGGTTTACCTTTGATAACAATCTTATAGCTTGCATCTGCTGATCTCTTTTGGGCACTCCCGCAGCTGCAAGAGACTCCATAACGTTTGTTAGAACAGGCATCTCACCATATAGAGCAAAAGTCCTCTGCTGCATTATAGCTGCCCTATTGTATATTTCTCTGAATATTGGTGTGCCTTCATTCTGCCATAAATTCACTTCTTCGAGATCAAGAGCAGCATTCTTACACTTTGGACACTCTGCCCCTTTCATACTGGGCGGCTCAACACGTCCACAACTTGAACAGATGGCGATTCTATAGATGACACTTCCCTGGGTCGGACCATACTCTTTCATCCCACGAAGTGCATACATGAGAACAGTTTTTCCAGCCCCACTCTTTCCGAGTATCCCGAGGGAGCCACCTTCCTTCACCTTAAAATTAATGTCCTGGAGAACCAATTCTCCGTTAAAATCCTTTGTTAATCCTTCTACTATTATGAAGTCTTCTTTTTCTGGCATATAAGTTTCACCACAAATATAGTCATTACAAAAAGCTCATATATATTAGTTTTGATATGTTTTTAAACATGGAACCAGAAGATGAAAAAGTTGAATACTATACTGAAGCAGTTGTTACATTTAACAGATTACTCGGTGGTGAGACTACGGCAAAATTACTCTTAGCACTCCAGAGTGTGAAGGGTATAGAAGGCGTCGTCTTCAAAGGACCAACAACTCAACCAACTGAGATTGATGTTGGGGGTGAGAAGATTATGCTAACCTGTGCGGTGGGCTCGCTTCTTATCGAAATATCTGATGAATCTGTTGCAGACGAGATAAGAGGGGTCTGTAAAGAGGTTCTTTCAATGTACTCGGAGGTTGAAGTTAGACAGTATAAGCAACCTAATGTCAGCTACAAAGTCGATGCTTCAGTGACGGATATCGGATCGATGGGTGGTAAGAAAGACTGAGTTCAGTTGGTTCTTCAATCCCAGAACCTCTTTGTGAGGACGTAATTCCTCTCAGCTTTCATTATATCTCTATAGAAGTCCTCCTCGTCACCCTTGTATTTTCCGAGGATACGTGATGCAGTATCAGGGCCGACACCTCTCGAAGCGAGTGCAATCACTGCCTTTCTTCCACCGGAGAGGACAATATTTGCATTTTTGTAGACTCTTTTCGCTCTTGCTTCTTCCTCTCGCGTCTTATCTCTTTTCTTAACATTCTTGATCTCGTCTTCTTCCCACGGTTTCAATGCTGCCACAAGCTTGGAACCGCAAAGGGGACACGAGATCTCTTCAGGAACTCTTCCTACCTTCCTCTTAGATTGCCAATCTTTGCATGATAGACAGAACAAGAGTACCCTGTCATTCATTATCCTGTTTTTTAGTGCGAGTACTATCGATCGGTCTACATTCTCGGGTGCAAGGAGCTCACGTCTGCTCGAGTTACCGGATCTTCCCATGGGGCTTGCAGTCCCAAATGAGAGCAAAATATCTCCAGTACTTATTCTTCTTATAACATCTTCTGCATTTGCAATATCCAGTTTTTCGTAGAATATATCTTCCATTGCACCATCGTACATTGGAGTGTCTCTGAAAATCTCAAGTAGTTTGCCCACATCCACTCTTCTGTTATCTGACCCCTTATCAAGCACTCCGAATTTTCTTGCAACATGAAAGAGCTTCCATTTTAGAATTGGCGCATCTTTTAGGGTTATCTCAATTATAGGTCTTATGTACTCCGGCTGAATCGTTGATATCAATTCATCAAGGTACTTCTCCGATATCTTCCTCGGTAGTTCAAGTTCAATTCTGTATGGGTCGATTTTCATTGCTACACTTGATGAAAATCGTGCTGCAATGAGGGAAGTGATCACTCTTCCCAGAGTTTCGTTGCACTTGTGCCCAAAGCAAGAGTTGATGGTTACCGACCTATCATCAAACTCTATTACAATCCTGTCATGTATAGGAACTTCCCATCCACCACTCACCTGCTCCCTTATCTTGTCAATAACCACGTTCATCGTGTAACTGTCACTTTTGTACTCTTCTTGTAGAACTTGCGCGATCTCATCGTTATTTCTTCCTGATTTAACGAGGGATGATATCCTCTCTCTTGCTCTTCCAACGCCTTGAGCAATCTCGAAAGGTACCGGTATCTCCTCTCCCACCCAGTTTGGAATCTCTGCAAGCGGATTTTCTATCTGTTCCACCTTTATGCGATCCTCTTCGAGATTGACTATCCGCCACATATCGCCTTTTGTAATAAATACTGCACCGGGGTCAGCAAAGTTAACGACGAAAGCCTCATCGAGTGCACCGATATGCTTTCCACCAATTATGTCAAAGATATCATACTTCTTTTCGTCAGGAATCATCGATAGGTTCTGGTAGTAGTATGATAGGGTCTTTCCTGTCCTCCGAATATTCCCGGATTCGAACCTGATGAGGTTCTGCTCATCCAACTGTTTCAAAACCATAGATAGCTGGTCCTTTCTGAGATCTTTGAAAGGATATGCTCTCGTGAGCACCGAATGCAACTTCTCAAGAGAAAGATCCCCAAAATCAAGAGTTATCCCACATATCTGGTTTGACAAAGTGTCCAGTGGAATCTCTTGTACCTCGATCTTCTCAATTTGTCCTGCCTTTGCCTGCTGAGTGATCACCCAGCTCTCCATGATGTCGTCAGGGTTCAGTGCCAGTATCACTCCTCTCGAAGTCTTATCGATCCTGTGACCGGATCTTCCGACTCGTTGTATCAACCTGGTGACCTGCCTTGGTGACATGTACTGGATTACAACATCAACAGAGCCTATGTCAATTCCAAGCTCCATTGAAGAGGTGCAGATCAGGCCCTTCAGTTCGCCTCTTTTAAACGCATCCTCTGCATCTATTCTCATCTCTTTTGATAGCGAACCGTGATGTATACCAATAGGTTCACCAAGCAACCTGAAACGTGATCCCAAGGACTCCGCCGCTTGTCTAGTATTCACAAAGATTAGGGTAGATTTGTTCTCTGAGACGATCTTACTGATTCTTCTTATCTGTGCCGCCATCTCCTCGTCGGTCATCAATAGTTTGGCGCTCTTCTTGTCCTCTTGGATGGGTTTTGGATCAAGAATCTCGATCTCAAGATCCTTTTGGATCGAGACTTCCACAACAGTAACACCCTTGTTTGGGCCGGTAAAGAAGTCAGCCACTTTCTGTGGTGTTCCGACGGTTGCAGAGAGCCCTATTCTCTGAAAATCACCCGCAAGTTCAACAAGCCTTTCAAGTGCTATCGACAACTGTGAACCCCTCTTCGAGATTGCAAGCTCGTGCACCTCGTCTATCACAACGTACTTGAGGTACTTGAGATGTTCCCTGAGCCTTGAACCCATTAGAATAGCCTGTACTGTCTCCGGTGTTGTGATTAGCATATCGGGTGGCTTAATTGCCTGCGATCTTCTTGCACTCTGAGGGGTATCACCATGTCTTACCTGAATCTTTATCCCAAGTTCGCCACCCCACTCCTGGGTTCTACTCAGCATATCACGATTCAAAGCCCTCAGAGGTGTTATGTAGAGTGCGGATATCCCTTTACGGTCTTCCTCTTCAAGTTGAAGAATGTGGTGGAATATGGGAAGTATGGCCGACTCTGTTTTTCCCGATCCTGTCGGTGCTACAAGCAGTACATTCTCCCCGTGGATTATGGGCGGGATGGCCTCAATTTGAGGTGCAGTCGGCTCAGTGATACCATTATTTTTAAGTAATGATCGGACCTCATGAGATAGAAGGTCAAAGGTTGCACTCATCGTCAATTATACTATTATTCTTCAATATGGTTCAAACTTTTGAAAGGGGGGTAAGTCAGTCCAATCTTTCACGCACCGCTGCCATCATCAGTGGGAGGGCAATGGTGGCATCAGAATAAACTGTCACGGCCTTTGCCTCTTCTTTTACCTTGGTCCAGGATTTTGCCTCATCCGGCGTAGCACCGGAAAGCCCTCCACTATCAGGCCTATCGGTTGTTATCTGGATGAAGTAATCGAAACCACCCTTCATACTAACTAGCATAGACTGGAGTATAAAATTCTTAGGAACCCCTCCCCCAAGTATTATCACACCCGTCTTTTCGGCATTATAGCAGATATCTATTATATCATTGAGATCATCAAATACATCCACATTCAGCTCGTTGGTCTGTTTGTAAAGCCAGGTATTCAGACCGATTATCGAATCTGATATTGCAGGACAGAATATCGGAACATCACAATCGAAGGCACTCCGAAGAATAGAGTTCGGATCATCAACACTCTTGCCTATCCCCGCGGTGAACTCACGGATCGTGAACTTTTGGTCCATTTTATCAAGGACAGCAAGCATATGCTCTTCCATCTCGGTAAAATGTTGCTCGGGTAAAAAGACATCAAATATCCTATTTATCTGAAGGTCTCTCAACTCAAGATCGTCAACCTTATCCGATCCCCTATAATGGTGTCCACCAAGCGATTCTATGAGGTCATGAACCAGATTTGCTCCAGTCGTTACAAGTACGTCGATGTATCCGTCTCTTATCATGTCACTTACTATCTGTCGCATCCCTGCCGGAACCATCGCACCCGAAAGCCCAAAAAACTTCGTTGCGCCTTCATTTACCATCTCTTCATAAACGTCCACACTTTCTGCAATTCTTCCGGCGCCAAGACCACATCCGCCCATTGCGTTGATGAGGTCATCAGCACTCATACCTGCGGTTATCTTTGCATGCTCAATCTCTCTTACTGGAAAATCGTCGTTCATCTTTGACCTCGTTGTAGGTAGCCAGTTTCTACTCCAACTCCTTTTAGGCTTTCTGTTGTGATCAGGAAGAATCGGTATTCTCTATTTCACTATCATCACTTTTATTGAATATAAAAATAAGAAAAGTGAGGGGAAGGTCAGATCCCCCTCTTATCGAGATATTTTCGTTACTCCCCTTCTCCGACAGGTTCTTTTGACGTTGACAAAAATCCCCTATTTTGGGTAAAGTAGATATAAACCGGTTCCTCGTTTCGCAAAACATCCAAAACATTCTGGAACATCGCAGATGGCAAGTGCATACGAATAATTCCATTGCTCTCGTAGTCATTTTCAAAGAACATTCCGGGGTCGTTGAACCTGATCCAAGCAAGGGTCTTACCATCACTACCACTAAGTTGTATTTGTGCACGGTTTGTCTGATAACCTTGTGGGCTACCATAAAACAGAATGCTATAGCTCTTTACTTCACTAACTTTCATTTTTCCTCCTTTTTATATCTGTTTTTTAGGCTCCTTTCTGAGCCACGATACACTTACCACAGTACCCTTATTAGGTGGGCAAATCCCCGTGTATCTCGGATTTTTAACTGTGGTTTTTTTAGCTTTCTTTTTGTGATTGGTTTAGATCAAAATCGAGTCCATAAAAATCGTTAAATTTCTTCTTAAATAGACTTTCTATCCAATCTCTCCTAATATTACATGAATCCGTACTCCATACAGTTCCGTTGGTCTCAAAGGCACTTCCCATGCATCCGGCGCCGCAGAAATTCTTCCATTTACATCCGACACAAGATTCAATCTTTAGCGGTCTAATATAGCACTCATTCAATATTTCGCCCAATTTTTGACTGCTGATTATTGCTCCCAAGTTCTCGTTTCTAACATTTCCAATACAGTATTCATCTCCAAAATGGAAACATTGGCAAGGATAGACATCTCCAGTTGGAGATATCCTCAACTGACTACCAATTGAGCACCTATTAGGACTTCCTAGATTGTTTATATCAAGAGAGAAACACTCTGCAAGAAGATCTAACCTGCCCTTCAGTTCCGTAGATCTTTTTGAGACATAATCCCAAAACCAGATCATTTTATCGTCGTTTAGCATCAATTCGGGCCAATTCGATTTTGCACGGCCGGATGAAGAGAGTGGAGGGAACTGAATTACATGTATCCCCTTTTCAAGTGCGAAGTCAATAATCTCCGGTATCTCCTCTACGTTCCGACTCATTGGGGTGAAAGCAATGACAATATCTTTTAGCATGCCTTTTTCGACAAGATTATTCAGCCCTTTCATCGTCAAGTCGTAACTACCTTCCCCACGAATATAATCATGTGTCTCCTTTCTAGCACCATCAAGGCTTATCTGTATCTTTATGGGAAGTTTAGAAAGATATTCAGAGGTTTTTTCATCAATAAGGGTTCCATTGGTACCTAATGCCACCAGCAAATCAATTGATAGAGCATATTTAATCAAATCAATGCAATCCGGTCTCATTAGAGGCTCACCACCTCCGATACTAACTGATTTTGCGCCTAGTTCTTTTGCCGATCTCATCAGCTCTTTTATCTCTTCAGTGGTAAGTTCTACTTCTGCGGCACTGCCTGCTGACAGAAAACAATGGACACATCTCAGATTACATTTTTTGGTTATTTCGATTGCCATGCTTCTGAAAGAATTACCTGAGGTGGGGACTTGACTCTCACCTTCTGTCCCGTTGTAGTGAACAACTTTTATCTCCGCCATATTATTTAGAAAAGATTTAACAGTATTCAACGCTTCTTTTTGATCTATAAGGTATTTTTCTGCTATTTTTTTAGATATATCAAGAATTGCGTTCTTTCCATTACAAAGATTTAATATCTCAAGGCTATCTTTATTAATAAAAGCCCATGATGGCTTATCTGGATCAAGAACAAAAAAAACTTCTCTATCTTCCAAATCCCACGATTCAACAATCAAATTATCTGATATATTCGGTCTTTCAAAGTTCATTTTCACCTACTAAAAAGATATAAAAGAGAAAAAGATGGGATTCTCACCTCATCTTTTTTATTCCATCAATTCGATATTTCTCCAGAACGTCCAGTAACCAAGGATCAAGTGGACCTGGTAAAGGTCTAGGAATTATCCCATACTTTTCGATCATCGCGATCGTTGAAATCTGGGATAAAAGTGCAGGATGATCTGGTGGCTCTGGTTGAGGGCCAAGCATTACAAGAGGAATATCTGTAAATATGTTTGCTCCCTGTGGGACCCATGGAACTGGTTCAGGTGAAAAAACTGGTTTTTTGAACTCTATCGGCAAAAATGCATATGTTTCGTCTGTTTCGAATTTAACACCATAATCCTTGAAAACTTTAGATATGCCCTCGCTCAGCCTTTTTAGAAGCGATCTGTTACTGAGTATCTGTTCCCTCAGGGATCTTATCGGAACCGGATCATCCGCCTTAATTCTGTATTTCTCAAGTGTTTTTAAAATATCCGGATCCATCGGTCCTGCACCACCAAAAGGTATCCTTTCTATTGCATAATCACTTGTAAAAATCTCAGGGGCAAAGATTGGTTTTTTGAAGACGATAGGGATAAATGCATAGGTCTCATCGCCTTCAAGTTTTACATTATCCTTCAGTATCTCCGAGATCGTTTCACTAAGTTCATTTAACAACCCTCTATCCTTTACTATTCTTTCCCGAAGTTCCTCACTCCTCAAGTTTTTTTCACGCATATTGCATACTCCTCTTCGTTTCGGTACTACAAACGAAGCTTGTCCAGGGCATACAGGAGTTCGGGGGCAGGTATTCCATCGATAGGCATGACGATACGTTTAGCCAAATCTTCTGAAATTATCTCTCTTGCAGATAGTATAGAGGGTTGTGGTGTGGGACCTTCGTAAGCTATTACCTTTGACGCCATCGTCATCTCATGATTTAGGCAACTCACGTCCATAAACATCTCATGAGCAAATGTTGGAGTTTTGTATACTACTGGTGAAAATACATATGAGACTTCTTCACTGATAACCACTCCATGTTCTTTTAGAACTCCCGCTACGGTCTCACTGAGTTCTCCAAGTAACTCTTTATTTCTTAATATCTGCTCCTTGAGTGGTTTTTTATCAGTATCTTTAATCATCTCGTCCTTTATCCTATGTTTTTCCATATAAATTAAGACATCTGGTGCAGGTATTCCAATCCACGGCCACCACCAAGGTGGTCGATAAATTATTCTTTCTCTATCATTGTATGGTCTGCCAAATATTTCTGGGGCAAAGACCGGTTTCTTTTGGACGACTGGTACAAAAGTATATGATTCATCCTCTCCGATCTTTACTTTTCCCTTGAGCACTTCACTGATCTTATCACTGAGGTGACTCAGCAGTTTCTTATCACTTAGAATCCTATCCCTCAGTTCCTCACTATTTTCAATTTTTTCTTTCATAGCCTAAATCCCCTACATGTTTAGACAATAAAACCCCGTTATATTGGGTTAAATTCATCTCATCCCCGTATCTATGGGTATGAAGCCCTAAGAGTTTATATTATTTATAACTTTTCCCAAAATAAAAAAATAATTCAAATAATCAATATATTATACTATTAATAATTAACTTTTACTTTTATTTTAAAAATAAATGGAATAAAGTGACATTAGATTTCCCAGAAGCGTGTAGGGAGACTGCCACTTCGATATACTCTACATGGTCCTTTTAAAATAAAGACCTTAGCCATGCGCGGGGTGAAAGTGAACTGGGGAAATCCAACCTAAATAAACATGATGATGAGCGGTAGCATCAAAACGCCCATTAAATGCGATCTTCTCACCTTCGCATAAGTTGGTGTCAATCCAAGGGGAACTGAGCAGAGGAAGAGTATCAGTCCGAACAATCCCGTAAAAAGAATTACCATAATTACGATTACAAATAAAACAAAGAGACACAGATATAGGTAATTTATTTTTTGTAGAATGGATGCTGACCATTCTGCAAAAATAACTGTTGATATAAATGATAATATGGATATAAGAGAGATAACAACAATAAATATTAAAAGTAAATTACTATCCCATGTATTTGCGTTGTATATACTATTTACTGCTATCATTGCTCCACTCCTTGATCTCCCTGTTATATAAAGAAAAACAAGGCAGAATATGCTGTTTGCCGTGTTAACACCGGATAGGGATACAAGAAACTCCCTTTGGGAATCGATGGTGTGATCGTCTTTTATGAGTAGCCTTGAAAGTAGAGTTCCTATGGCTGAGGAGACTCCAGGAAGGAAAGAAACAATAGCTCCTGCAATCGTACCGGTAGTAATGCCTCTCATAACTTCGTATCTCGATAGATTAAAACCGCCTTTCATCTGTTCAGGAATCACAGTTTTGTTTAGGATGCTTATTATCAGAAGAGGCGCTCCAAATAGTCCTGAAAACAGTGGAAATAAGACCGATGGATCAGGAAGGTTTACAAGAGGCTCTATGAGAAATTCTCGTTCAAAAGAGAGCAAGCCCAATGTACCTGATAGAAAAAACAGGATGATGGCATATACTTTGTACTTTAGCCAAACAAGTGATCCTTGGCCTTCTATCGTCTCGCCTTTCTCGGAAATTATCATAATTAGTAGAATTATTATTAGTATAAGGCCTATGTATCCCTCAATTACATAGTAATTTTTAAAAAGAGACATAATTGGAAATAGAAAAAGTATCGAAGCAATTACTGAACCAAAACTGCCAATTGCCGAGAGTCTTATCGCTTCGATTGCTCTTCCCTGAAGAAGTAACCTGTGCCCAGGTAGTACTGCAAGAGCTGTATCGGCATCGGGCGCTCCCAGAAATACAGAGGGGATTATATCGAGAAAGGTATGTGTTATCGAATTTGAGATTATTATTATGGCAACATATACTGGTCCAAAACCAAATTCTTTAAAGACTGGTGATGCGGCAACAAGGATAAATGCAAAGTTACTCGTATGGATGCCAGGTGTAAGCCCGGATATTACGCCGAGTAGATATCCTATGAGGATAGATATTGCTAGAAGAAAGAGTGAAATCTCATCCATAATCGGGTCCCTTTATCCCTCAAGCTCTCAATTGGGGTCTAAAACTTCCTAAAATAAGGCCCTTAAAGAACGAGTTAACATAAGGATTTGATAAGGTAAAAGAGATATGCGGCTGATAAGCCGCTAAATACTGATTTATTACTCTTTTTTCCTCATCATACTCCGAAGATTCCTTCCAACTTCCTCGATCTGATGTTCACTCTCAACTGCTCTCAAACGATTGAGTACAGGCATCCCTGCTTTCTGTTCAAGAATCCAGTTTCTCGCATGCTCTCCATTTTGGATATCTTTTAAGAGTGCTTTCATGTTCTCTTTGACATCAGGAGTGACGATATCTTTTCCAGGAACCCTTCCACCATATTCTGCAGTGTTACTTACCGCGTCCCACATATATTCAA
>JAXHTN010000037.1:0-12714 GCA_034190145.1 Halobacteriota archaeon
TTCATGGGTGAGAGTGCACCGGACCCGAAGGGTCTGAAGAGCTTTGCAATGAATCTTGCAAAGAACACACAGGTCGGTTACTTCGCTTTTACAAAGGATATGACGGTCTGCATGGATGATTGTCACGTTGCATCCGGGCTTTATGAGACATGCCCCAACTGTGGTTCAAATAATGTTGAACAACTGTCAAGGGTTACGGGATATGTGCAGGCGGTCAGCGGATGGAATGAAGCGAAGAAACAGGAGCTCCGTGATCGTAAAAGGTATGAAGTCGGAGGAATGGGGTAGCGGTGATGACCATGAATACAGAACTTGGGATAATGGAACTGAATATGGAAGAGCTTGAAGAGGCTCTACAGAAGATAATGGATAACTCATCACCCTCAAAGGATGATGAAGAGTCGGTTCTGCAAAAACAAATGAAAGAGAGGGAAGAACTATTGGAAAATGTTAGGAAGAGGAGGCTATCGACTCAGAGTATCTCAATCAACTGAGTCATATCCTCGATTATTATATCAGCAGCTTCTTTAACCTCAGGGGACGGGTTGATTCCTATTCCCATCCCTGCAAATCGCATGGCGCAAGCATCAGGTGGACCGTCTCCTATGAAAACCGTCTCTTCAACTGATATACCAAGAGAGTTTGCAAGTATTGCTAGGGCATCAATCTTGCAGATAGCATGTTTCTTGCATCCAGGTCGATCGTACTTCCATTTATACACGTCGAGTAGCTTTCCTGAAAGCTTGCCGTGGACAACTTCAAGAATATTTGCAATAACCATATCTCCGGATATTACTTCTAAAACGTGATTTGCGGCAAGTGTATACGAGTCACTTAGTATCGCTACCTTGTATCTCTTGCTAAGTTCCCTAATGGTTGATTGCGCTCCTTCAGTCCGTGGGATTTTACTGACCACTTGCACCAACTCTTCAGGAGTCATATCCTTCAGATAAGCAGCAAGATAATTGCTGGCTTCATATCCTAGAAGATCACCATTGCGGAATCTACCAAGTATGTCGTGAAGCTCGTCTTCAAACCCTACTTCTTTTGCAAGATCAACAACCACATGACCATCCAAAAGGGTATTGTCCATATCGAATACAAGCAGTCTTGGTTTAATCATCCAAGATCCATCAAAGCGGCATCCATAAGTTTCTCTTGGAGCCTACTTTTCATAGGTATTGCTTCTATCATCTTCCCACGCAGATCAGACATTGCAGATATCATCCTCAACCAGTCAGGTATCTGTTCGGCCGTGGGATCTAAAAGATACTCTATTCCACATTCGTGTATTGTATTTGCAAAGGCTTCAACGAGTGATTCTTCCTCGTATCGGTGGTACTCCAGGTCGTTAGCAATTGAAACTGCATTATACTTTCTAATATCATCTTGAGCTAACTTTCTGTAGAGCACCTGAAGGCTCAACAGGCTCGCCTCTGTGATCTGCACGCCATCATTCTCTGTAAGTGTACGCATCGTCGTTTTAACGATATCATATACGGTCTTAAGTAAACCCTGAGTTTTATCATCTCCTAGTTCTCTGTGTCGGTGGGAATATACTCCGAGATCCACCTGGCATATCCTCTTCATGGCTGAATTTCTGAATATCTCCGAGAGCACACCTATCTCAAGACCCCAATCCGTCGGTATCCTAATATTCATTGCGAGGTCTGTTGTCATCGCAAACTCGCCTGAGAGGGGATACTTGAAAGCTCTTAGATACTCCAGATATGCGGATTTATCATCAGTGATAGTTGTAAGGGCGCCTAGAAATGGATATACGAAGAGGCGCGTGATCCTACCATACATCTTCGAGTCACTTATCCTCGCATAATATCCTTTGGTGAAGAAGAAGTCCATCTCGGGGTCCAATATCGGGAGTAGAAGTCTTGAAGGGATATCTGCTGTGTACGATTCGATGTCTGCATCATGCAGTAAAATTGCGTACGACTCAAGACTTGCTATACCTATGGCCGTCCATACTGCCCTACCCTTGCCGGCATAACCGCTTAGATCAATCCCTTTATCTTCTAAGGAGTAGAAAACCTCCTGTATATTGGGAGACTCACACCAAACAACAATGTGGGGTATGGTCAGGCGTTTAAAAAAGTCTACGGTTTCTTTATACTCTTCTTCATCTTTTGCTGTTAATGCAACAACAACACTGCTGATGTAGCCGCATTTATTTAGCTGTTCAACAATGTTTATAAGTGAACCGCTTTGCAATTCCGAATACAACATCGGAATTATCGTGGTGGCAGGTCTCTCCATTGCCAGGTCCTCAAGCCGTCTGTTGACCTTCTTATGATCAATACTCCCAAGGTCCTGGATAGTCGTAATCAAATCTTGAGAGAAATCCATGCACTTATATAGGAGTTTTTATTATAAAAAGGTTTCACCGGTATCTAGAGGCATTATTAGGCCATATGGCCACATATAATAAGGGGCAATAGCGGCTGAAATCCTGATGAAATATTACGGGGTTTTATGATAAAATCCGAATGTGTATTATGGGCCCGTGGGGGGAGGAGAAGAGAAAGGTTTAAATTGGATGAATACAATCTCAATGGAGTTGAGAGAGCTAAGACTTTACGCTATCTATTGGAGGCAGTAAAATCAGTTACGTGGGACTGTTTTTTTTCGTTTACTTGGGGGTGTGAAGGAATAAGGAATAAAACCGAATAATATATATCAGATTAAGATATCAACGGTTTACCCTTTTGAGTTGGGCTCGTAGCTCAGTTAGGCAGAGCACCTGGCTTTTAACCAGGCTGTCGAGGGTTCAAATCCCTTCGAGCCCGTTTAGGGGATGCGCGGTCTATTCCCCCACGAAAGGTATTTAATAAGAGGTATCGCAATATATGACAGAGTCTAGTATATTGGATCATGAGATGGTTCCGGAGCATATAATAATATCCGAGGAAGAAGCCGATCTGATTTTAAAGAAGTATGGCATAACCAAGGGACAGCTTCCGAAGCTGAAATCTTCAGACCCCGTAGCAAAACAGATCGGTGCGAAAGTTGGCGATGTTGTGAAGGTAATTCGTAATAGTCCAACTGCAGGTAGATCAGTAGTTTATAGGATGACGATAAAGTGATTTTTTTGGGGATATGAGGGTTAAAGCATGATAGATAGAAGCGTTTTATCAAGAGGTTATTTTAAACGGGAGATGGTTGCAAAACACCATATAGATTCCTTTAACGAATTTTTAGACAACGGTATACAGAAGATTGTTGACGAGCAGGACCTTATTGAAACTGATATTGATGATGAAGATATGATCGGAAAATACAGGGTTTTCGTAAAACTTGGGGAAGTAAACGTTGGAAAACCAAGGATTAAAGAAGCAGATGGGTCTCATTCAGATCTCTTTCCAACCGAGGCAAGGCTGAGGAATATAACCTATACTGCTGCGATATTTTTGAAGATGAGTATCATAAAGGACTACTATGAGATAGGCGATGTTGAAGAGATCAATCTGTCGGAGGCGCAGATAGGTTCCATGCCTATAATGCTTAGGTCGAAGTCCTGTAACTTGAGCGCCTTAAATCCACAAGATATGATTCGTGCAGGAGAAGATCCGATGGATCCTGGTGCATACTTCATTGTGAATGGTACGGAGCGGGTGATAGTGACACTTGAAGATCTCGCTCCCAACAAGATATTTGTTGAGTTCAATGAGCGCTATGGGGATCGCATCGAGGTATCCAAAGTATTTTCACAAAGAAAAGGGTACCGTGCACTGACGATAGTTGAAAGAAACAGAAAATCCCTACTTGAGGTCTCTTTCCCATCAATATCCGGAAGGTTAGGTTTTGTAGCACTTGAGAGGGCTCTGGGACTCGAATCAGATGAAGAGATAGTGAATGCAGTATCCGATGACCCGGAGATTATGAAATACATCTTAGAGAATCTTGAAGAGGCTGATGTAGAGAGTATGGAGGAAGCGCTTGACAAGATAGGAAGAAGGGTCGCCGCAGGTCAGACAAAAGAATATCAGCGCAAACGTGCGAATTATGTTATTGATAGGTATCTTCTACCTCACCTCGGAGACGATGAAGCAAGTAGGATTGCAAAAGCTCATTTCCTTGGCGGTATGGCAGAGGCCTGTTGTGAACTTGCTCTTGGAAGAAGGGGAGAGGATGACAAAGATCATTATTCAAACAAGAGGCTTAAGCTTGCAGGAGATCTGATGGAAGATCTCTTCAGAGTCTCTTTCAATAGGCTTACAAGAGATATAAAATATCAGCTGGAGAGGGCACATATGAGAAAACGTGACTTGAATGTTACCACTGTAGTGAGATCTGATGTTTTAACAGATAGGCTTTTACATCCGCTTGCTACGGGAAATTGGGTAGGTGGAAGAACTGGTGTATCTCAACTCCTTGACAGAACCGATTATATGGCAACATTGTCGCACCTCAGAAGAGTCATATCTCCATTATCCAGATCACAACCTCACTTCGAGGCAAGGGATTTGCATCCGACACAATGGGGGCGAATCTGTCCATCCGAGACGCCGGAAGGGCCAAACTGTGGCCTCGTGAAGAACTTTGCCCAGATGGTCAACCTATCAACAGGATGCGATAGTGATGATGTAAAGAATACTCTATTTGACCTAGGCGTTGTGCCTTTAAAGGGTGGTGATTTCGGTGAATGAGCACAAGGCAAGAATCTTTGTCAATGGTGAACTCATAGGCATGCATGATCACCCTTCCGGCCTTGTCGAAGAGTTCAGGCAGAAGAGAAGGCACTCTGAAGTATCCGATCAGGTGAACGTCAATTACCACGAAAGGACAAATGAAGTCTTTATAAATACCTGTATAGGGCGTGCAAGAAGGCCACTTATAGTTGTCAAGAATGGAAAACCACTTGTGACAGAAGAACATATTGAATTACTCCGATCAGGTGAAATTGCCTTTGAAGATCTGATAAAAGAAGGTGCAATTGAATATATCGATGCGGGTGAAGAAGAGAATACATATATTGCGATTGATGGGGCTGATCTAAACGATAATCACACTCATTTAGAGGTCGACCCATCCCTTATTCTAGGAATATCCACAGGAATGCTACCTTATCCCGAGCACAATGCATCTCCGCGAAATACAATGGGTGCAGGTATGATCAAACAATCACTGGGGATTCCGGCAGTGAATATGAAACTGAGGCCTGATACAAGGGCGCATGTGCTGCACTATCCACAGATGGAGCTTACCACCACACAGACTGCAGAGGTTATTGGGTTTGATAGTAGACCTGCGGGACAAAACTTCGTTGTGGCAATACTATCCTATGAAGGCTACAATATGGAAGACGCGCTTGTAATAAAGAAATCTTCTATTGAACGAGGCCTTGGAAGGAGCCATTTCTTCAGAACTTATGAGGCTGAAGAGAGGAGGTATCCGGGTGGTCAGGAGGATAAGTTCGAGGTACCTGACGCTGAGGTCAGTGGGGCAAGAGAGAGTTCTGCATATGCCCAATTGGATTCGGATGGAATAGTCAATCCTGAAGTTGAAGTTGGACCAAATGATGTACTTATCGGTAGAACAAGTCCGCCAAGATTCCTTGAAGAAGTCTCCGATATAGGGCTTGCACCCCGGCAACGAAGAGAAGCATCCATATGTATGAGATCAAACGAGAAAGGAGTTGTCGATACTGTTATCTTGACTGAATCCGAAAACGGAACACGTCTTGTGAAGGTGAAGGTGAGGGATCAGAGGATCCCCGAGTTGGGAGATAAATTTGCATCTCGACATGGACAGAAAGGAGTGATAGGACTTATCGCACCAACTGAGGATATGCCTTTCACAGAGGGTGGTCTGGTGCCCGATCTTGTTATTAATCCTCATGCCATCCCATCAAGGATGACTGTGGGGCATGTACTTGAGATGATAGGTGGCAAGGTTGGAGCTCTTGAGGGAAGAAGAATTGATGCTACGGCATTTTGCGGTGAGACAGAGACTATTCTGAGGGGAGCACTTCACGAATTCGGTTTTTCGCATACTGGCGGTGAGGTGATGTACAATGGGATCACTGGGGAGCAGATTCGAGCTGAGATATATATCGGCCCCATATATTACCAGAAGCTGTATCACATGGTCGCATCAAAACTTCATGCAAGATCAAGAGGGCCTGTCCAAGTTCTTACCAGACAGCCAACTGAAGGTAGAGCAAGAGAAGGTGGTCTCAGGTTCGGTGAGATGGAACGAGATGTCCTGATTGGTCATGGCGCCGCCATGGTCCTCAAGGAGAGGTTACTTGATGAGTCTGATCGTGTTGCTATGCTTGTCTGTTCAGGGTGTGGAATGATCGCGACACTTGACAGGAGGACAAAAAGAGTTTATTGTCCAAGTTGCGGATCTGAAAGTGACATCCATCAGGTTGAGATGAGCTATGCTTTCAAGTTGCTTCTGGACGAGATGAAAGCACTTGGGATTGCACCAAGATTAATACTGGAGGATGCGGTATGAGTGCGCCAAAACGTATAGGTCAGATCAAGTTCGGGTTGCTTTCTCCAAAGGAAATTCGGAAGATGAGTGCAACAAAGGTTATTACGGCAGACACTTACGATGATGACGGTTTTCCGATAGATATGGGGCTAATGGATAGGAGGATGGGAGTCATAGATCCCGGTTTACGATGCAAAACATGTGGTGGTAGACCTGGCGAGTGCCCTGGACACTTTGGACACATTGAGCTCATGGCTCCTGTTATTCACGTGGGTTATGCAAAGCTCATCGGAAAGATATTGAGATCGATATGTACTAAATGTTCACGGGTCCTATTAACCGAGGATGAGAAGAAGACCTATCTTGAAGAGATGGATGCCCAACTTAAGCTTGGTCAACCCATTGAAGAGATCGTGAAGAGTGTATTTAAAAGTGCGATGGCTGCGAACACTTGCCCTTATTGCGATGAATCTCAAGAGAAGATAAAGTTCAGCAAACCTTCAAGTTACATACAGGATGATCACAGACTCACACCAATAGAGATCAGGGACAGGTTTGAACGGATTCCAGATGAAGATATCGTTCTTTTAGGTATGGACGTGGGAAAGGTTAGGCCTGAGTGGGTGATACTCACCGTACTTCCTGTGCCACCACTGACAACCCGACCATCTATTACTCTTGAGAGTGGTCAGAGAAGTGAAGATGATCTGACACATAAGTTGGTAGATATTATCCGAATAAATCAGCGTTTTCAGGAGAATAAGGAGGCTGGAGCACCCCAATTGATAATTGAAGATTTATGGGAGCTCTTGCAGTTCCACGTTACAACTTTCATTGACAATACGGTTTCAGGCGTCCCCTCAGCAAGACACAGGAGCGGTAGACCTTTAAAAACTCTGTCACAAAGGTTAAAAGGCAAAGAAGGAAGATTCAGAGGTAGCCTGTCCGGTAAAAGGGTCAACTTTTCAGCCCGTACTGTTATATCTCCCGATCCCAATCTCAGTATCAATGAAGTGGGTGTTCCTGTCCGTGTTGCTCAAGAACTGAGTACTCCGATAAACGTAACTCACAGAAACCTTGAAGATGTTAGAGTGGCACTTGCGAGAGGCCCTGAACATCCCGGAGTCAATTATGTAAAGAGGGCCGACGGAAGGAGGCTGAAGGTTACAAGTACAAACTGCAAGGAGCTTGCGGAGCAGCTCGATGTAGATTGGAAGGTCGATATGCAACTTAGAGATGGTGACATGGTCCTCTTTAACCGGCAACCGTCACTACATAGGATGAGTATTATGGCACACAGGATCAAAGTTATGCCATACAAAACATTCCGTTTGAATCCTGCAGTCTGTCCACCATATAATGCCGATTTCGATGGTGACGAGATGAATTTACATGCACTTCAGACCAATGAGGCAAGGGCAGAAGCCAATATCTTGATGCAAGTTCAGGAGAATATACTATCTCCAAGGTTCGGCGGTCCGATAATAGGTGGTCTACATGATTACATATCCGGTTTATATCTTCTCACGAAAGGATATGATCGATTCGATGCAATGGAGATCATGGAAATATTGGGTCCAATGAATGTAAAAGAACTTCCGGAACCAAGGGGATTTAATGAAGATGGAACGCCTTATTGGACCGGAAAAGAAGCATTCAGCCAAGTTCTGCCTGAAGGTTTCGATCTAACATTTAAAGCTGAGATATGTACAAACTGTGATGCCTGTAAAGGTATTGATTGCGATAGGGATGCCTATGTTGTTATTAAGGATGGAAAACATCTCTGCGGGACGATAGATGAACGTGCTGTCGGTGCTTTCAAAGGTAGGATCCTTGATAAGATCGCAAAAGATAATGGCCTGAAAAGTGCAAGAGAATTCCTTGATAATGTAACTAAACTGGCAATCAGGGGAATAATGCATTCTGGTTTCAGTTTCGGAATATCTGATGAGGATATCCCCCGAGATGCTCAGTTGCAGATAGATGGGCTCATAGAGGAGACTGAGGAGAAGATCAAGAGAGTAGTAGAAGCTTTCGAAGCAGGCGAACTCGACCCATTACCGGGTAGGACGCTCGAAGAGACTCTTGAGATGAAGATAATGCAGGCTCTGGGTAAAGCAAGAGATAATGCAGGAGAGATAGCGGGGTCTCATCTTGGTATAGATAACGCAGGTGTTGTCATGGCAATCTCCGGTGCAAGAGGGTCTATGCTAAACCTTACCCAGATGGCCGCTTGTGTCGGCCAACAATCGGTTCGTGGAGAGAGGATAACAAGGGGTTATGAAGGTCGGACTTTACCTCACTTCAAGAAAGGTGATCTGGGAGCAGACGCACACGGATTTATCAAAGCTTCATATAAGAGGGGCCTTACACCGACCGAATATTTCTTCCACTCTATCGGTGGTAGAGAGGGTCTTGTGGATACTGCAGTCAGGACTTCTCAATCCGGGTATCTTCAGAGAAGACTCATAAATGCATTGCAAGATCTTGAAGTGAAATATGACGGTACTGTCAGGGAGACTCGTGGCGTGATCGTGCAATTCGAGTATGGTGAAGATGGCGTTGATCCTGCAAAGAGTGATTACGGCAGATCTGTGGATGTCCAAAGGATTATTGAGGAAGTGATAAGATGACAATTTTTTCAGGTTTATGGGGGGTTTAGATGGCGAGACATGATACTATCAGGGCTCTTGGGAAGCGGGATATCGAACCGGAGATTGCCGAGAAGATATGCGATGCCGGGTATACTGTAGGCTCACTTAAGAAAGCCTCAGTAGAAGAACTTATTGAAAATGGCTTCACAGAGGGTGAGGCAACTGACATCAGAGAGAAGATGGGAAAGAAAGTTGCTGCAACAAAGAAGAAAGAAGAAAAAGAGGCGCCCGAATCACCTACTTCCGAAACGGAAGAGAAACCGGAGCCTGAGGTGAAGATTGAAGCAGAAGCTGTAGAGGAGGCCACGAAGTTGGATCCTGCGGAAGCTACTACAGCTGATCTGGTACGATCAAAGGTAGTTACCTTCAATCTACCCCACAACATAATTGAAGAATTGATTAATGGACTTGATGGTCTTGAGTTCAGCGAAGATCAACTTGACAAGATCATTCAAAAAGTAATTGAGCAGTACAATAATGCCCGAGTGGAGCCATGTGAAGCGGTTGGAATTGTGGCTGCACAATCGATAGGTGAACCGGGAACGCAGATGACTATGAGGACTTTTCACTACGCAGGAGTTGCAGAGATCAACGTCACCCTTGGACTCCCTCGTCTGATCGAGATTGTTGATGCCAGAAAGAGCCCTACAACTCCGGTTATGGAAGTCAGATTATTGAAAGAATATGCTTCTGATCGTGATATGGCAAGGGAACTCAGTGGGTTGATAGAGGTGACTAAGATCTCTCACCTAGGCGATGTAATAACAATTCCTGACGAGATGCTTATAATAATTGAACTAAATGAACGGGCTCTTGATAGGCGGCATATCAGCGTCGAGGAGATCTCAAGTAAGATCGAGGAAACAGGTGTTACTGTCTCCGTGGAAGGAATGACTCTGAGAATTGAGACTGAGACGAGTTCGTATCGTGATCTACTCCTTAAGAAGGAGAAGATGGATAAGTTGATACTGAAAGGTATCCCAGGCATCGAAAGAGTAGTTATTAGACATGAAGAAGGCGAGTATGTTCTATACACTGAAGGTTCGGCTCTAAAAGAGGTATTGCAGATTGATGGAGTTGATAATGTCCGGACCAGGACGAATAATATAAATGAGATTGCAGATGTTCTTGGTATCGAGGCAGCTCGTAATTCAATAATATATGAGACGCTTGAGACTCTCAAAGAGCAGGGTCTGGATGTCGATGTACGCCATATTATGCTGGTTTCGGATATGATGACTTGTGACGGTATGGTCAAACCTATTGGTAGACATGGTATAGCCGGTGAGAAGGCTTCAGTACTTTCACGGGCTGCATTTGAGGTAACCGTAAATCATTTGTTGGATGCAGCTCTAAGAGGGTATACAGATG
The DNA here is from genome assembly GCA_034190145.1 of Halobacteriota archaeon. Taxonomy (GTDB): domain Archaea; phylum Halobacteriota; class Syntropharchaeia; order DAOWMC01; family DAOWMC01; genus JAXHTN01. Next base: position 10,479 of record JAXHTN010000037.1, read on the forward strand.
AGTTGAGTGGTGTAACTGAGAATGTAATTGCCGGTCAATTGATACAACTTGGAACGGGTGACGTCCAGTTGGTCGCAAAGAAGTATGGAGAATCTTAAAATGGATTTAAATAAGGCATTGAGGTCTGCTATAAGGACCGGAGAGGTCCTGATGGGGTCAAATAGAACACTGGATTCTGTTAAAGAGAAGAGAGCCAAGTTAGTTATTCTTTCTTCCAATTCCCCCGTTCATGTAGGGACGACAATAGAGAGTGAAGACGTAACGGTCTTTCAGTATCCTGGAAAGAGCACTGATCTAGGTTCAGCTTGTGGAAAACCCTTTTCTATTGCCGCACTGGCAGTTATAGACCCGGGAGAATCTGATATATTGTCCCTTAGAGGCTAATTGTAGAAAGGGTGAAGAGTTTGAGCGAAAGACTCACAGAATTCAGACTTACGACCGATGGGATGCGCTACATCGCGCTCTTCGAGAACATGACTGGTGCAATGGCCATGGATTGTGTCGTGGATGATGATAATGACAGGATCATATTTGTGATCAAGGATGGTCACATGGGTATGGCTATCGGTAAGAAGGGTTGTAACATCAATCGAGTGAAGAACTCCTTAAAAAAGGATGTTGAGATAGTTGAATACTCTAAGGATATAAATGAGTTCATTGGAAATATCTTCCACCCAACCCATATAAAGAGCGTTGAGATCATCAATAAGAGGGACAAGCTACTTGCTTATGTCGATGTTAATGTGAAAGATAAGGGAATTGCGATAGGCAAGGGTGGAAAAAATATCCAGAAGGCCAAGATACTTGCAAATAGACACCATAATATTGACGATGTATTCGTCAGATGAATGCTGATTGTATCTCATAATACACTAAATATTCTTCAATGATGCCGGACTACAAGAAACTTGGACTGAAGGCAGGTCTTGAGATCCATCAGCAGCTGGATACGGATGAGAAGCTATTCTGTAAGTGTAAGACACTATTACGAGATGCAGATGAGTCAAAAGGAACTTTTTACAGATATCTGCGTCCCACTCAAAGCGAGATGGGTGAGGTCGATGTCGCTGCCATGGAAGCTTCAAAGTTCAAGCGCAGATACATCTACAAGACCTACGATTCAACCTGTCTTGTTGAGAATGATGAAGAACCTCCAAGAGAGTTGAATGAGGAAGCGCTTGACCTATCACTTGAGATTGCAATGCTTCTCAACATGAAAGTGATCGACGAAGTCCATACTATGCGAAAGATCGTCATAGATGGATCGAACACTGCAGGTTTTCAAAGGACTGCCCTTGTTGCAACCGACGGCCATATCGATGTTGACGGAAATGATATCAGCATCATGGTCTTATGCCTTGAAGAAGAGGCTTCACAGAAGGTCTCAGAGACCAAGGATGAGGTGGTATACTCCCTTGATCGGCTTGGAATACCACTTGTGGAGATCGCAACAGGTAGTGAGATTAAGACTCCGGAAGAGGCAAGAAAGGTCGCAGAGTATATAGGAATGATACTCAGATCGACAGGAAATGTGAAGCGAGGCATCGGTACGATCAGACAAGATGTTAATATCTCAATTGCTGAAGGTGCAAGAGTTGAGATAAAGGGCGTGCAGATGCTCGGATTGCTCAGCAAGATCGTGGAAAGTGAGGCCATAAGACAAGACAAGTTGCTCGAGATAAGAGATGAATTGAATAATAGGAGAGCAAGTATTGAAGAAGATATTATCGATCTCACTTCAGTCTTTGAGGGTACTAATTGCAAGCTTATAAGTAAGGCCCTGGGAGATGGTGTGGTTCTTGGCATATGTCTTAGAGGGTTTGGTGGCCTTGTAGGAAGGGAGATTCAACCTGAGAGGCGCCTCGGAAGTGAGTTTTCCGATAGGGCAAAGGGGTTTACCGGAGGAATATTTCACACAGATGAGATGCCAAAGTACGGGATAACAAAAGAAGAAGTAAGTGCCCTAAAAGAGGTATTTGATGCAGGAGAAGATGATTGTGTTATCTTCGTTGCCGACGTAGAAGCTAGAGCTAGAAGTGCATTGAAGGCCGTTATAAAACGGGCGGATGAAGCGATGAGGTGCATACCTGAAGAGACTAGAAGATCACTTGAGAACGGCTCATCTGCTTACATGAGGCCTCTTCCCGGGGCGGCAAGAATGTACCCGGAGACCGATGTCCCTCCCGTTCTCATAGAAGAGGATAGGTTGAGTAACGTTGAACTTCCGGAGTTATTC
>JAXHTN010000038.1:0-12562 GCA_034190145.1 Halobacteriota archaeon
TATACTCAATTTTTGGACTCTTCATATTTCATACCAAACTATTAACTGTATTGAAGTGCATTTGTGGCATATGAGTAAAGTACTTGTCACTGGTGGACTCGGGCAGATCGGCAGTTATGTGGTTGAAAGGCTTTCTGACGAGCATGAAGTCACAGTCATTGATAACTTTTCTTCTTCCGCTGTGGATGCGGCTCCTGATACCGTTGAAGTTATCCATGCCGATGTTCAGGATCCGAAGATACAGGACGTCGTCTCAAAAAATGATATTATAATACACACTGCTGCTCAGATAAGTGTTGAAAGATCGGTACAAGATCCTCTTTTTGATGCTCTTAACAACATCAACGGAACAATAAATCTACTCGAAGGAGCCAGGTTAGGCTCAGTTGAACGTTTCATCTATCTAAGCTCTGCTGCAGTTTTCGGAGAACCAGTGAGGTTACCCATCGATGAACTGCATCCACAGAATCCTCTTTCGCCATACGGAGTCAGTAAACTGGGAGGTGAGAAGTATTGCATGGCCTACTACTACACATACGGACTCCCAACTGTCTGCATAAGGCTTTTTAACATCTATAGCCCCAGGCAGAATCCGAATAGTCCTTATTCTGGAGTAATATCAAAGTTCATTGATCGAGTGATAACTGGTAAACCACCAATTATTCTTGGTGACGGGCTGCAAACAAGGGACTTTGTATCGGTTCACGATATTGTTGATATGATAAGTATTGTTATGGAAGAAGGTGAAGCAAAAGGTGAAGTCTATAATGTGGGTACAGGGACAATGATAAGTATTTACGATCTCGCAAAGACCATAATTGGACTTTCCGGTAAGGATCTTGATGTTGGGTATGGAAAGCCACGCAAAGGAGATATTATTGAGAGTTATGCCGATATCTCAAAAGCAAAAAATATCGGATATGATCCAAAAATCAAATTGAAAGATGGGTTGAACGAATTGATTTTAAACCTTATATGTATCTAGCGCATCCGCTGAAAACACCGTTCCTCTTATCACACCAATTAAGGTCAATTCTGATACGGTGATAGATCTTTTTTATAGGAATGAATTTATAAATCTCTCTGAAATATCGCAGTGTTTCCGCACTATCTTGATAAATATTCTCCGCTGGTCATACTCTGTCATTGAATATCTATCTTCAAAACCATCTATACTTTCCAGTTCTCTTATGATCAATCGCATTTGAACTTTCGTCAACCTTGAAAGAGCATCACTCATATTGGAAAGCACATTGGTGTAATGACCCAACCTTTTAGCCTTTCCATCTGTAAGATTCTTAATCAATCCGCAATAAATGCAGTAAGGGTGGGATCTAAGGTCATGCTCCTTGCCCTCTAATACGTACTCAAGCCAATCGTTATCTACTGGATTGCAATCCTTGTGGTTACATGTCATGTCGGTTCACTTTTACAATGCGATATGGTGAGAAGGTACTCATTTTCGTTTTTGTATGATACTATATATCAATGGAACAACTTTAAAGCTTTATGGCCACAAATTAGTCACAAGGATGTGATATCATCTCAAAAGATATAAATGCCACAGTCTGTGGACTATGTTGCCTTGCCTGTGACTTTCAAGGAAAACTATGTGAAGAACCTTGTTCAGCTGCAAGAGGAAAGATGAGGTGGGGTCAATGTCAGATCTACCTGTGTTGTGAAGAGAAAGGTTATGAGCATTGTGGTCTATGCCCTGATTTCCCTGACTGTAAGCCGATGATAGATATTGAAGGTATCGAGAAGCGGTTGAATATTCCTATTGATAACAAGTTGAGAATGAAGAATTTGAGGCGTAGAATGCAGCTCGGAACCGAGAAATGGATAGACGAGATGCAAGAAGAGTATAAAAATAGAAACCAGCAAAAGATATAATATTCTTGACTTTAATATATTGTTTGATGGCAGATGTAAAGAATTTAACCATATTCGCACTCATTCTAGCACTTTTCCTCGGCGCAACTGTTGAGATAACCGAAGGCTCGGTACTTGTTGGAGTGCTGATCTTTGCTGTAGCAATCATTCTTATTTCAAGGGTCCGGTTCGGCGAATCCTACGGTGTCGATAGGTCCAGAATCCGTATGTTTCTTGGAATATTAATTGTAGCAGCAGATGTCATATACAACTTATATTCAAGTAATCAGCTCGGTACGGTTGATATGATGACATTTCTTCTGGGGTCGTCCCTCATCGCTTATGATCTTAAAAGCGAGGATGCTCGTAGAATGGGAAAGTTCGGTGCCTACATGTCTGCAACATTTCTAGTGTTGTATATCATTTTCTACGATTTCTTCGGAATATTTGAGACTGATGTAATTCACTTGTTCGATCATTATTTCGTCTTGCTACCGTCTATCTCGCTCGTTAGGGCTCTTGGAATACCTGTGGAAGTGACTGCAACTGAGACGGTCTATATCAGTGGTGTAGAGGAGATGAGCGTAATAATCGGTGGTCCGTGTTCCGGACTCTACTCTATGTTTCTTCTTATTGGCATAATGGTCGCCTATACCAGAATTGAGCCGATAGAACAGAGGATGTTCTACTCAATGCTTGTAATATCTGTTTTTGTATCCTATGTTGCCAATCTACTGCGTGTAACAACGCTATATGCCGTTGCTTACTACTATGGTAGTGAAGCAATGTTCACTGTCCATACACACCTTGGCTGGATCATATTTGCTGTAATCATGACAGCACTCTTATACGTCTTGGATAGGATGAGCCTTGTCAGTTCATCTGATCAGTCTTAGGCCTTAATATCCTTAACAGAAGTAAGAAAGTAAGGAGAACTAAACCCAATATGGGTGTTGAGATCAATATAGCCCTCTCAAAGACAAAATCCCGTGAGATCAAAGTGTCAAGCCCGACTATTATTGCAATGAATAATAGGTAAAATAATAGGCTGTAAAAGAGGGTTCTTCCCAAATCAGTCCGTCTCAATCCTCTCGCCTCCTGCAAATTTCAAACGACGAACTCTTTTTTCTATCCGGGGGTGCGTTCTGAATAGCAAGTTGTACGTCGGTAGATCTAGACCTATTAACCTGGAAAAGTTATCTTTGAGTGGGCTTACAATAAATAGATGTACATATGATGGATTTACATGGTAATTACTTGACATCAATTCGGCTTGCAATTTCTTTAGCGCGCTACTTAGTCTTTGAGGGTCAGAAAGGATTTGAGCAGCTCTTTCATCTGCTTTTAGAATTCTTGATTCTTCTGACGTTAACTGAATTATGAGTGCAACCGGAGGTGCAACAATTGACATAACAAAGAATTTTACAAGCATCGGCCCAGGATCATCTTCCTGTCCAAAACCGATAAATATTGAAGCCCACATGGCAATCGTCGCAAGAGCAGTAATTGAGCCACAGACCATCGCAACGATTGTGCTAATCAATGTATCTTCGTTTTTTATATGGGACATCCCATATGCAAAAGCTGCTCGTAATTCTTCCTTTCCAAGAAGTTCCTGTATGGGGCCGGTCATAACAATCGAAGCGTGTTCGGCTCTCTTTCCAACCACTAGTAGGTTGGGCATGGACAGGTCTGAAGTGTAAACCTTGGGTGTAGGTATATCTAATGCCTTTGAGAGTTCACGTACAGTCTTCGAGATTTCACTATTTTTGTCTTCAATCGGTTTTGAATGAAACCTATGAAGTATTATTTTATCGCTTGAAGAGTATATGACGCCATATAGTGCGATCATGACAGTAATAAGTAGTAAGGGTATTATGTATCCCTCAAGGCCAAGAATATCTCCAAGATACATTCCTATGATTACCAGAATAATTGTAATCAGGGTCCATGCCATCTGTAATCTTGCTAGAGGTTTCATTCTTTATACCACGCTCGAGACTGATTTTATACTAACGTCATCCCAATACACACTCATACCATAAATCTCTATATCCTCTTTTGCATACGCTCTAAGTGAAACTCTGTTATCCCTCGAAGTTAAATAGAGTGGAAGGTAGGTTCTACGCCATCCTTCATTTCCTGCCAGATCATCTTCCCACACCACCACATCATTCAAAAGAACCTGTTTGGTAACATTCGTGGCATTACTCCCTCCATAGGTATCTTTTACATTGAAAGATAGTACAATCACTCCTGGATAAGAACTACTCGTGAAATCTTGATATATAGAATTGAAATCGCCTTTTTCGGAACCTTTGTGAATATCCATATTATATGAGTAATTACCCGATACCGCCTCAAGTTTCGAGTATCTACCGTCTAAGTTACCTCTTCTATCAACCGACCAATATGACCTCGATTCCATATCTTCGTTTTTGATACTGGGTAAAGGATTGTTTATCTCATATTTCAGAAGTGATTTCATATCTCTAGCATCTAACTCTGATGATACCGTCATACGAGTTGACTTGTAGGGTTTTTCATCCCCTGTAGATCTATAAAGTAAGAACTCGAGAGTAAGATCTTCTCCTGCAATTTCGGGTTTAAATGTGATATTCTCTAGCCATTTCTGACCTGTTTCAAGCCATATCCTCTCTTCTGTTAATGTATCATCCTCAAGCCGTACCTCTAAAGCATAGTTGATTGGGTATCCCTCGTTGTTCTCAATATTTACGGTAGCTTGTGATGTTTTTCCAAGAAATACTCTCTCTAATATGAGCTCGCCGCCATCCGGATTGAGTACGTAGAACTTCGTTGGAACCTCTTTTGTCACATCCTTTACAGGTTCAATATTTATATCATCCCACCAAACTTTAATCGGAAGCCCGCTTATATCTTGTTTGGCATGTATCCTCAGTTCAAGCACATTTTTACCGGGGAGAAGTGTGACTGGTACTTTTACATGCTGCCATAACTCATCTCCAGCAACATCATCCTCCCATTGCTCGTACCCATTTAAGACAAGTTGCTTTTTGACGTAACCCCCATTACTTGAGGTGTATGAATCCTTCACGCTGAATGAAACGACAAAAACTGCCGGCCCTTCTACCATTGTAATATTCTGAAGAATTGAGCCGTAAGATCCGGATTTATATATTTTATCTGCCGATAGTTCTAGTTCATATGATCTTGAGGGTGAGTTACTGAAAGCATCTGAGTAGCCTCCGGTGACGTTCACACTACCATTGTAAAGCCAACCACTATTGTATTCCATATTGTTGTTAGTAATGGTTGGTAGTATAGATATTTGGTATTCTTCTAGGGCATCCAGGTTTTTGAGGTCTATTTCCGATGAGACCCAAAGATTAATTTCTTTATATGGTTTGTCTCTCTCTTCATCTTTAAAGAGGATAAACTCGAGCTTTTGAAGCGGACCTATCTGATTTGGGGTAAAGACAATATTACGTTTCACATCATTGCCATCCTCAAGACTTATATCATAGCTCTCGAGTGCATACCCGTTCATTCTTACCTGCAGAATATAATCAGTATGTCTGCCTTCTAGATTCTCAATTGATGCAATCAGGTTTACAGGTTCACCAAGATACAAATCTTTCGGAAGATCATCGCCCCCATCCTGGTCTGTTATGTAAAATTGGGTTGATCTCCCCTTTGTAATAACTGATATAGGCTTAATACTAATGTCATCCAGCCAGATAGTAATTGGATAGCTTTTAGATCCGTCCTTTGTATATAACCTGAAATAAATTCTATTTGGGCCTTCATCAAGTGTGATGGGGATAGTTATATCCTCCCATCCTTCGACTCCTGCCACATCATCTTCCCAAATAACGAGATCATTAAGCAAAACCTGTTTATAGAATATCCCTTCGGAACGGTTTGAGTCATAGGAGTCACTTATCTTAAACGATAGCGCCGCTAGTCCCTCTTCGGATTCAATCTCCTGGTATAACCCTGCATAATATCCAGGATATATCATCGTCTGTGATGGGTATTGTATCCTATAAGTGCTCCCGGGAAGCCCCTTTAATTCAATATCAAGGGGGGCTTTTTTAGAACTACCAATGACAAAATCAATCTCATCAGCATATATCTTTGGAAGAACATTCAACCATATGTGGCCGGGAGGTACTTCGATCTCATAATAACCCGATTCATCAGTTATCGTTGACACTTCAAAATCGTCATGGTTGCTGACAAACAACTCCATACCCGGGACTACTGTACCATTAAATCTCACATATCCATAGATTATTGATGGTGGAGGTGCTTGATTTATTGTAATATTAACTGTCTCTTCTTCGCCGTAATCTACTGAAAAAAGGGTCTTGTTCCAGAAGTATCCGGATTTATCTGCTCTCACCTCCATTTCTCCGGCAATGGTTTTTAGCTCAAAATATCCAGTCGAGTTACTCCTTGTAGTGTTACGATATCCACGTCCGTATACTCCAACATTTGCACTAGGGATGCTCATACCTGTCTGATTGTCATAAACATACCCTCTGACTTTAGAACCTTCAGGGTCCAGTTGAAGATTTATCTTTGTCACATCAGTAAACTCAAATTTCATTCTGATTGCCATATATCCATCTGCACCCACAATTATCGTAGATGGGCCGGAGATTACCTTTACCTCAAAGTATCCTCTCTCGTCTGTTGTAAGTCTCTTCTCAAAACCGTAACCACTGATGATCATAACATCCGAATGTGGTATGGGTAAACCGGTTTCATTGTCGATAACATACCCTCTTACAAGAGATAACCACGATGGAAGATCGCTTTCTTTATCTGCAGATTCTTCTGCACGCGCACTTGGCAGAAGCTGGGATAAAATGCCTGTAGAATATTCCGCTGGGAACGTATATGACTTGGGAGTAAGTGTGATATCTACAGAGGTGTCATCGAAAATTGAAAGCTCAGTTATATTTTCTATATACCCGTCTGCCTTTGTGACAATCTGAACCTCACCTGGTATCGTTGTCAGCTCAATCTTTCCATATCTATCTGTTTTTAGCTCTTTTTCAAATCCAGATGAAATAATGTATACTTCTGCTCCCTCTATTGGAAGGCCGGTCACACTGTCTGTGATGTAACTATCGAGGGTGAATAGCCAATCAGACGATCCAATCGGAAGTTTATCGATCGACATATTAAGTAATGTTAATTCTTCAAAGGTCATGTTGAAAGGTATTACAAGATCGATTGAGGTGTTGAAGCTCAAAACTTCACCTTCCTTGACACTTGTATTGACAGTCCTTCTCTCGTACCCTATGGCTCTTGATTCAATCCAGAAGTCATCAGCAATCGTATGTAGCTCGTAATATCCATTCTCATCTGTAGTGTTTGCCCTAAAGTATCCATAATGATTGGAGAGCCTCACACTTGCATAACTTATTGGAACACCTGTTGAGTTGTCAAGAACATATCCACGGATCACCGAATTCTCCGAAAAATTTAAAAATTTCGTAAAATCTCCTCTGAAGTACTCTGAGTTACTCTCTCTTTTCCAGCTTCCTGTCTGTTCCATATCTCCGTTATTTATTTGAGGCAGCCGAGAAATTGAGTAATCCTTTAGTACCTCTAGATTGTCGTAATTTATACTTGAGTTTACCCATAGATGAGTAGACCTGTATGGCTCGTCAATTCCTTCCTTGAATAGAAGAAATTCCAATTTCATGGCCTTTCCGATGTGTTTTGGTAGTATTGTAGTGTTATGGATCCATCTCCAACCATGTTTGATACTCAGATCTTGCGAATTGATCAAGTAGTCACCCAGTCTCACCTCAAGGGTGTAATTTACCGGAACATCTTCAAAATTTTCCACTCCTACTGTAATTGTTGTAGGTTCAAGTATGTGAAGCTCTGTCGGATAATCCTCTGCCTTACCACCTTCTCCCAGAATATAAAGTGCAGTAAACTTCTCTTCCTCAAAAGTAACTTTTGCATATATAAGCATTCCACTTGCTATTACTATCGATCCCACAAGAGCGATCGTTAATGCCTTCTCAATGTCTGTTGGTTCTTGAGACTTGTCCTTGATTGACTCAAAGAAGTCTGAGATAGTAAATATATTAAATCTGAATCTCTCTTCCTCGGGGGTCTTTAGTCTGGTTATTGCAGTTATGAGGATAAATATGATTGATATGCCTGACAGAGTCATAACGAGTGGTTCGGGTCTGAAGAGCCACGGTGTAACGCTTATGGCGAAACCGTCAAAGACAAATATCGCTATACTCATACCAATCCCGAGTGTGAATCTTTCGATTCCACTGAGGTCTTTTTTTCTGGGAAACATCGCGGATATTAGGGTATATCCCGGTATGAAAAGCAATATCGGTAAGGCAAAAACTACACGAAGAGAGGTCTCATTGAAAGGAGCAATAAGCGTAAACAAAATTGAAAGCAACAATACAACTATCACCAGAACCATGTCTGATGTCAACCAACCTATCAACCCTTTTTCAACCATTTTTACCATTTTTTATATATAATGTATGTATTTTAGTACTTGGAGTTTTCGATCGGATTTGGGCCAAAAAGGCGGTTGATTTGGTATGAAAAAGCGAGTAATAATTGATACAAATGCTCTGATGATACCTGCCAATTTCAATCTTGATATATTCTCCGAACTTGAGAGGTTAGGTTTCGAAGAATTCCTTGTTCCGACTGCAGTAGTAAGGGAGCTTGAGAAGCTTCTTAACAAATTGAAAGGAAAAGATAGGGTCGCAGTGAGTGTTGCTCTGTCGCTTCTCGACAGGTGCGAGATTATTGATGCGAATGGATATGCAGATGATGTGATTATAGATATCTCACGTGATAGAGATGCGGCAGTTTTCACAGGCGATAAGGGGCTAAAGAGACGGCTAATTTCTTGTGACATTACTGTTGTGTATCTTCGTCAAAAGAAGTACTTATCGACATCAAAAGAGTAAAGACTTTTGCACTGAATCTTGCTTATTATGGGTACATTGATCTTGAGTACAGATGATGTGAAGAGTTGTGCCGATATCAAGGCTGTTTTGGAGGCTGTTGAAGGTGCTTTCATCGAATATGGGGAGGGTAGGGCAATAATGCCACCAAAAGAGTATATAGACCTTCCGAAGGGCGACTTCAGGGCGATGCCCAGTTTTATCGATGGTGCAGTAGGGCTAAAATGGGTTTGTGTGTACCCTGACAATCCAAAAAAAGAGTCTTTACCGACAGTTATGGGTGTTGTTATTTTATGCGATCCTGATACTGGCTATCCGATATCTGTTATGGATGGTACACTCGTCACACAGCTTAGGACGGGAGCGTCTGCCGGAGTTGCTTCTAAGTATTTGGCTAGGGGTGATTCGGAGTCTGTCGGTCTTGTCGGTTGTGGTGCCCAAGCTCGCACGCAACTCAAGGCTATTCTTGCAAATTTTGATATTGATATTATCAAGATTTATGATATCTCTCGTGATGTTGTTGCGGGTTTTAAGGAGTATTTCTCAGACGAGAACCTTAATATACTGGAGTGTACGATCGAGGAGGTTGTAGGATGTGACATTATATCAACCGTTACCCCTGTGCGTGAACCACTTGTCAAGAGGGAATGGGTACGTTCCGGAACGCATATAAATGCCATCGGTGCAGACGCTCCAGGGAAACAAGAACTTGATTCTAAGATAATAATTGACGCAAAGGTTGTTGTAGACGATATTAGACAGGCTTCACATGGCGGCGAGATCAATGTGCCTATTGCAGAAAATATCTTTAAATCTGAGGACATATATGCAACCTTGGGTGAGATTGTATCCGGAAGAAAGAATGGTAGAGAATCAGACGAGATAACTGTTTTCGATTCAACAGGTCTTGCAATACAGGACATGGCAACCGCAAAAGTAATCTATCAGGTTGCGAAGGATAAGGGTCTGGGTATCCTCGTTGATTTCGTTGGTATGGATTAAGTCCTATTTATCATACTCGAAAATTATAAATAGGAATATATAAAGAGTATTAGAAACATAAAATATTGAAACAGGAGGTTAAGATTCATGGCAGGTTATCCTAATTATCAGCCACCATATCCACCAATGGGGGCAGCGCCGCCAACGACTGGGGGGGCATTCGATTCTGATGAAAGTCAGCTCCAGATGTTTGGGATGCTAGCTGGAATGCTATTTAACACGGCAGATGAGCAATATAGAGAGGCCTTGAGAGATGTTGATGGTTCGACGATACTTGTCGATTTTGGTGATATGGGGTCCATGGTGATTAAAGTCAATGGAAATACCGTGGAAGCTTTCACTGGGACTTTAGATGACCCTACATTAAAAGTTGATGTAAAGGCCGCACCCAACGATCTCATAGATATGCTCGCGCCGGCGTTAGCACCAATAATCGGGCCAGTGATGCCTTATGCGATGCCACTTATCTCTGAAGGGATTACAGTCAGAAGGATATTGAAACTTGTAGTAAACATCATTCCCGAGCTTCCCTCGATGGTTCCGACTGTTCGGCTTGTCGTAGGGGGTATTATGAAGCGAAAACTCATCATCAAGGGTTCAATAGCTCCAGTACTACCTTTGCTTGAGGTATTCTTGATACCGTTCCTTACTGGTGAAGAGGATCCTGAGTGGATGGCCGAAAGAGCAAGGACTATGAAGGAGTTCGAAACCGGTCCACCAGATGGATGGGGAATCTAATAGTCAAAATTCAAAATAGAATATATAATAGTATATAATGGGAGATACTGAAAAGATGACATGTACATATCTTGCAAAAGACCCGATGAGATGTTCCCTAAATGATGGAGGGGAGGAGCAATACTCTAAGAATAAAGAATTGTGCGAAGGAGAGAAGTTCAGTAGGTGTCCTTGGATTAAAGAGTCGATGCCTAAAGATCAATACGCTCGGTTCCAGATGATGTGGGGATTCTTTAAGTAGGTCCTATTCATCTTTATTCTATCTATTTTATTTTTTGTTTATACTTTTATTTGATTATTTTGTTATCAAGAATAAAATAGCATCTGCCATGAGGTTAGGTTCTAAGTGCTAGCTATTGACTTATGATTGGAGACTTTGATGGTTTGGAAGTATGTATGTCCTTGCAACCTTTTGTAAACGCAGTTTTTTTAAAAATTACCATCCCAATTGAAAAAATAGATATATACCGTCAATCAAACCTATTCTAAATAGGGAATGGTTTAACATGAAAGATGTTAGCGGCTCTGTACTGGTTATTGGAAGTGGGATTGAGGGTATAAAAGCCTCTCTTGAAAAAGCTGATCAAGGTCTTAAGGTTTATTTGGTATACAAGGATCCTTCGTTATGTATTGATCCATCTAAGATGGAAGAGCTAACGAAGCACCCAAATGTCGAGATTCTATCCTATTCAGAGGTAAAGGAGATAGAAGGCGAGAATGGAGACTTCAAGGTTAATGTACTAAGGAAGCCAAGATTTATTGATGAGGATCTGTGTGATGGATGCGCCGAGTGTACCGAAGAACCAGGGTGTATCAAGGCATGTCCTGTTGGGGCAATAAAAAAAGATCCTTCAACTGGATTAATTAAGATCGACGAAGGACTATGTAAGCAGGAGATCGAGGCTAATGGATGTAGGGAATGTGTTAATGGTTGCGATTATGATGCGATATGGGTACCACCAGGTTACGACCATGCTGTAGCCTGTGATCTTTGTGGTGGCGAACCTAAATGTGTCGAAGTCTGTCCTGTAAATGCTTTAGAAATCAAGAAGTTCCATGTTAAACTCACCATTGATAAAGAAAAATGTACAGGATGCAGAACTTGCGAACTTGCTTGCTCCGAGGAAAAAGAGGATCTTCTCAGTCCGTCCAGAAGTCGCATTCGTATCAATGAAAAGGAAGGTATTATAAATTATTCAGTCTGTCAGCTCTGTAAGGTTGATGTTAGGTGTGTCAATTCTTGCCCTGAGAATGTTCTTGAGAAAGACGAGGAGACTGGTGTGATAAAGCTAGTGGGCGAATGTATTGAATGTTCTGCATGTATCCGTGCATGTAAATATGATGCGATCAAGGTTCCACCAGGTACAAACGAGCCGATTGTTTGCGATCTTTGTGGAGGACAACCCAAATGTATGGAGTCCTGCCCTGTCGGTGCGATATCTATGGAGGTATTTTATGGTGGTATCGAGCTTAATTCCGAGAGATGTACCGGATGCAGGAGCTGCGAGCTTGCATGTTCTGAGGAGAAGGATGGGGTCTTCAATCCAAAAAAGAGTCGGATTCGCATAATTGAATTGAATGGAGAGATCGAGTCTAAAAAATGTGAACTTTGCAAAACCTGTCCTGTTTATATTCCAATCGAGTCTGATGATGGTGAGATGCAGCGTAAGGCCATTTACATGCCGCCCCCAGGGGCCATACCATATGTTCCAACCATTGATCGAGATAATTGTGTAATATGCGGATGCTGCGATTGGATATGTAAAACTGAATCTACTGACGCGATTAGATTCAAACAAAAACCGAAGAGGATCAAGCTTGAAGTGGAAAGCATTGTTGATTGCAGTAAGTCTACTTGCTAGGTATCAGAGATGCGTTGACTAACCAGTTCGCTTATCAGAAACAACACCAAGACGCAGTACAAAAAAAGCGATAATGGTAGAAGCCATCGGTAGAATATAGTTCCCCAGACCGACCATCAGACCGATTGCAGCAAT
>JAXHTN010000039.1:0-12508 GCA_034190145.1 Halobacteriota archaeon
GATCTCTTTCGTCCGCTCCATAACCGACGTTATCATAATAATAAGTATGAAGAAGAGTGAAATCAGACCGGAAAAACCTATCATTAAAACTGTCATGAGAGTGATATTACCTGTTATTCTCGTCATCATACCAAGCATCGTCCTCTCATTACCCACGTCCACCTCCGGAATCATCACCTTCAGCTTCCTGATAACATCCTCCTCAATTTGAGGTTCTGCCCTTACATCTATCTTAGATATAACAGAGGACCTAAGTCCCTTCACATCTTGAGCATCTTCAATATTTACCACAATATTGTCATCCTTCATCTCTGATCCGGATTCGTATATGCCAACGATCTTGAAGGAGTGTTTTTCGCTCGGTTCAATTCCGTCACCATCTATGTCATATGCGACCGTTATCCTGTCACCCACGTCCAAATCAGACTGATCGACGATCATAGACCCAATTACGCAGACATCGGAATCTCCTGCACTGAATAGAGTTCCTTTTATAATCTTTGTTGGATAACTATCTAGGAATATCTCTTTCTCAGGATCGACACCGACAAGCCGCACCCCTCCCATATCTTCTGTGAACTCTTCAGGCAGATTTTCCAGCATATCATCATCTATCAAACCACCAAGTGGTACAAGATCCAACCCTTCAGCCTTAACAAATACAAAGACCTTAGGTGCAGTCCCGATAACACCCGGAACTCTGTTTATTGTATCCTCGATATCTTTATCAAGTTCACTCATAAGGTCCATCTCACCCTCTTGTAGCACGCCGATGTCACCTACCATTGCAAGAGTGAGCTCGTCCATCATACTCGACATTCCAAGCATAACTGACAAGATAACAACAAGGAGAAGAACACCTATCGAGACCCCTATGGCTGCAAGAAATGTCCTCAGTTTCCTTCTGAATAGACTTTTGTAGGCTATGAAATACATGTTGTTCTTACTCGTTCGAGTTGTTTGAGTTGTCCATAATTTCCTTTCCCTTCGGAGTTACAACAGCATAGTTGTTGTTACCTGTTGCCGGAATCACCTTCTTCTTGAACGGGCCAACACCCCTCCTCCTACTTAAAAAGATAATTAATAGTACAATGAGTATAGCAATACCGATGCCCATCAAAGGTAGGTCAGTGGCATAGTCACTACCAGAGGTGGTGGGATTTCCATCAATAACCTTCAACCTTATCTCCCCCTTCTCTATCGAAAGGTGTTCTCCGGTATCATCCTGGTATGTGATATTTATAACGACCGGTAATTCTGTCATTGTACTCGGTGTATCTTCCTTTACTTCAATCTCAAACATTGCAGTACTCTCATCCTCTGCTTCTATCCTACCAATGTAATCAATCATTCTACCGGACAGGTATTCATTCTCTATTGTGACACTTGTAGATTTGGCATCATTCTGCCCAATATTTTCAACTGTAACCATGTAGATTGCAGTAACTCCGGGTGAAAGCTCTTTTGGCTCAGTCTTCGTCTGAGGCACAATTAGATCGGCTTTTGAGAGTACACGGACACCCACATATTCAGAGGTAGAACTTCCGTCTTTTGTGCGAATAGTTATCGGGATATTATAATTACCCTTGGCAATTTCAGGATCTGCAGCCATCTTTATACTCAGATCAACGCTTTGACGGCGTTTCAGATCACCGATGTAGAACCTCGTTCCCGAGTCTGCCACTGTGAAAGGCGGAATCTCCTTTGCCTCTTCTCCGCCGCCACCAGTACTGAACGATGGCATCGAGAAACCAACCATTTCAGTCAACATGCCCATAAGATCAGAATCCCCCGTATCACCCTCCTCTCTGGGTATCGGATTGATCTCAAGTATAGTGTCTTCAGCAAGGCCATCACCCATATTCTTCAGTGAAAGCGTTATGACACCAGTGGATCCGGGTGCAAATATAGTATTTGAAGTGGACACCATTATATACGGTTTCTCCTCTTCCACCCGTATGGAGATTGTGGTAATAGTATCTGATGAACTTAGGTACGTGTTATTTCCAAGAATTTGAGGTGCTTCTGTCTGATACCTGGAGACGAGATCGAGGTTATATATACCGTCCTTTGCGCCAGGTGCTACAAAAATCTTGTAATGCAGATCATTACTCTCGCCCTTTTTCAGTTCTTTGATCCCTGCAGAGCCATCCAGTATTCCGATTGCTTCGGAAGCGGGAGATTCTCCGGTGAGACCAACCGTATGGTAATCTAGGAGTATTACTATGTCGCTCTTATCCTCTCCGTAATTCGTGATCTTTACCCATACATCCGTGCTCTCTCCGGGTGCAAGAGGCATCTTGTCAAATTCAACTTCGCCTACACTCAGAGCTGATGCCGTTGGTACTACTGCAATCAATGTTAATAACATAAAGATTAAAAAATATTTCTTCATCAAATACACCTCGTCTCCGACCTTGTTGATCTAATATCTGAAGGGCACAACAAGCTTAAATCATTCTTTGTTTATTTCTAATCAACCAATGGTTGTATACTCAATATTGTATAACAATATCCTGATGTCAGCACATAAAGGTTTCGATTATCCAGACGATTAAAACCCTGATAAACCTCAAAAATAAGTCTGTTTTCATATATTTTTCTCTCTAATCTCTGATGGTCATTTGTCAGTAAAATATATATCTTACAAGTCCCAACTAGCAAAGGATGGATAAACTTATAATTACAGCTGCAATAACAGGAGGGGAGTTCGTTTCCAAGGCCCATACGAAGTATGTACCTTGTAAGACCGAAGAGATGGTAGAAGAGATTTGTAAGTGTTACAAGGAAGGTGCATCTGTCGTTCATCTTCATGCAAAAGAACCTCGATCGGGACTTCCCCATCCCAAACCCAACAAGGTCTTTCCTGACTATGTGAAAGGGATCAAGGAAAGTGAAGCATCCGATATTATCATCAACATAACGACCGGTGGCGGAAGAGTAGCCGATCCAAAGAAGCTCGATTCCCTGATGGAAGAGAGAGCCACATTCGGTCAGGAGATGTCATCACTTAATATGGGTTCGATAAATATCTGGGAAGATATGGGCAACAGTGCGATGAGAAACTTTGTCTTCAGTAACACAATGCCGACGATAGAGAGATGGGTTGGGTATATGCATGCAAATAACGTGAAGCCCGAGCTTGAGGTCTATGATACTGGGATGATCAATACAGCAAAGAAGATGGTTGAGGAGGGATCGTTGAAAGAACCCCTTCACCTGCAGTTCGTCATGTTCGGTGGCCTCTCATGTATGTCACCCACTTTAAAGACCCTTATATACTGTGTCGATAATGTACCGGACAATTGGACATGGTCAGTATGTGCTCCCGGAAAGACAGAGATGGAGATGGCAGCCGGATCGATTATTCTGGGCGGACATGTCCGTGTCGGTTTCGAGGATAACATCTACTTGAAGAAAGGTGTACTTGCAGAGAGCAATGCTGACTTGGTTGCAAAAGTCGCAAGGATTGCCAGTGAACTTGGTAGGGATGTTGCTACAACTGATGAGGCAAGAACGATACTCGGGCTAAATAAAGCTTAAACGGCATTATCTATCTGGTCTATGGCATCAGGATTCTCTACAGAGGCCACATCACCTACATCTCTTCCCAAGAACTTCCTCTTGATCACTCCACGAACAATCTTTGCAGATCTTGTCTTTGGAAGAGCAGTGACAAATTTTATATCTGCCGGTCTGAGTGTCTTCCCCATACTTCCGACCACGTGATCTTTGAGTTCTCCTCGCAACTCATCACTTGCTGCGTATCCCTCGTTAAGTATGACAAAGCAGACTATATCTTCACCTTTTATCTCATGTGGCACACCTATCGCCGCAGCTTCTGAAACGCCCGGATGCTGAATCAGTGTTGCTTCTATCTCTGCAGGCCCCACTCTTCTTCCTGAGACTTTTAACGTATCATCTGCTCTTCCCTGAAGGGACCAGAATCCATCTTCGTCCACAATTGCCCAATCGCCATGATACCATACACCTTCCCACTTTGAAAAGTACGTCTCAATGTACCTATCAGGGTCTTTTAAAAATCCCTTCGTCATGGAAGGAGCCGGTTTTTTACAGACGAGATATCCCACCTCACCTCTGATGGATTCACCTTCTTCATTGAATACGTCTATATCCATTCCGAGGCCAGGCCCCCTCAGAGTGCATGGCTTAAGTGATGTTATAGGAAGTGGTGAAAGGAAACATCCGATTATCTCAGTACCACCCGAGATGTTAATTACCGGGCATCTTCCACCCCCTATCTTGTCAAAGTACCACATATAGGATTCACTATCCCACGGCTCCCCCGTGGAACCCAGAATCCTCAAAGTTGAGAGATCATGCTTATTTACCCACTCCTCACCCGATCGCATAAGGAGTCTGATTGCTGTAGGTGAGATCCCGAAGATTGTTATACCGTGCTTCTCTATCAAATCCCAAAGTCTGTCGGGTTGGGGGTAGTTGGGAGCCCCTTCGAAGATCAAGAGCGTCCCACCGAAATGGTGGACTCCGATTATCTCCCATGGCCCCATCATCCATCCAATATCGGTTACCCAAAAGAAACGATCATCAGGCCTAACATCAAAGTAGTATCCGAGCTCTTTTGATATCTGGGCCATGCAACCGGCATGAGTGTGAACCGTCCCTTTTGGCTTCCCCGTGGTCCCAGATGTATATATAATTATTGAGGTATCTTCCGAGTCCATCTCCTCGGTCTTGCACTCGCTCGAATGGCCGGCCATGAAATCTTCCCACCATATGTCCCTATCATCACGCCAAGGTGTATCAATTCCTGCCCTCTTGAATACAATGACCTTCTCTACAGTTCCGACTTCCTCTAGCGCCTCATCGGCAACACCCTTGATCGGAAAACCCTTGCCTCGCCTAAATGATCCGTCACATGTGAAGAGAACCTTTGCTTCAGCATCCTCAAGCCTGGTGGCAAGAGCCGAAGCACCGAATCCGGAGAATACGGGTACAAATATCGCTCCGATCTTAAGACATGCATACATGACAACGACGATCTCAGGAATCATGGGCATATATACCCCGACGGCATCACCTTTTCCTAATCCAATACTCTTGAGAGCGTTTGAAAGCTTATTTACCTCTTCGTAAAGATCTCTATAACTCATCTCGGTAACAGTTCCGTCTTCACCTTCCCAGATACAGGCAATTGCATCAGATCTGCCTAATTTAACATGTCTGTCGAGAGTATTATGCACGATATTGATCTTCCCATCGATAAACCATCTTGCCCAAGGAAAACCCTGCGACATATCAAGAATTTGAGAATACGGTTTGAACCACTCGACGCCGAGATCCTCTAAGCAAGCGTCCCAGAACCATTCTATATCATCCGTGGAGCAATCTATGAGTTCTTCATAGCTTTCTATCTTGTGTTTATCCATAAATCGCTTCACATTACTGTGATCTTTGTACTCTTCGTATGGTTCCCAGATCGTATTTTCCATGGCGTTTAATAAGGATAGCAAGCTTTATAGCATTAACTGTAGCTCTTTACCTGGGGGCTCGTAACTCAGTGGAAGAGTGCTGCCTTCGCGAGGCAGAAGCCACGGGTTCAAATCCCGTCGAGTCCATATCATTCTTTTTCAGACCAACCGAGTCCGGTTCGTTTTTCAATTTAAGGTCAGTTTTCATTCCGGATACCAACTTATATGAATGTTTCTTAAATCCAAATATTTCGTCTGGTATTAATGACATCTATGGAATTCTCCTTTTTTCTCACTTTCAAAAAAACTGATCCCACACATATTCGGCATACATCATTATTAAAACTTTCCATGGA
Source organism: Halobacteriota archaeon (assembly GCA_034190145.1). Classification (GTDB taxonomy): domain Archaea; phylum Halobacteriota; class Syntropharchaeia; order DAOWMC01; family DAOWMC01; genus JAXHTN01. The sequence continues at coordinate 5,810 of JAXHTN010000039.1, forward strand.
TCAGAGACCGCAGCTCTAGTGATTCCCGATTTTAATCAAGAAATGAGATCCACTTCCAGTAATGAGATAGCTTTTAACTGCATACCATAGATCGTGAGATTCTTTTTTAAAGAATTTAGAATCTGAAAGAGAGTTCATAGTTGCCATAATCAAACTTGCTATCGATATTGTAACCGGTGTTGTGAAAGACATGTAGCATCCGTCTGTTCGTTCCGAGAACATTTGCAGTGAAACCAGCTATCCCGTTCTCTTTTGCAATCTTGATGAGATAATCAAGAATAAATGTTCCAATTCCTTTGTTTTGCCAATCATCATGAATCACAAAGGCAACTTCAGCCATATTTGTCTTTTCATCAACATTGTAGCTTCCGACTGCAATAATATCCTCTTTTTCACCGTTTCTCAATGTTCCGACGATGGCCATCCTCTCAATATAATCAACGTTCACAAAACGCTGCATTCGGTAATGAGGGAAGGATTTTAGAGGGCCAAAGAACCTCAGGTAGACTGTTTCGTCGGATAGCAAATAGAAGAGGTTGCGTAGCATACTTTCATCGGTTGCTTTTATCGGTCTGAAGAACACCTTTTCACCTCCTTTAAACGTCTTATACATCTCCCATTCCTTTGGATATCTCGTAACTGTCGGTAATACCTGGTCTTGATAGACGAATTTCTTCTCCTTTGCTTGTTTCAGGAGTTCTTCTCTGAACTTAGGGTGTGCTATACTTATCAGTGCAAGTGCGCGTTCTCTAATTGATTTCCCATGCAGATAGGCAACACCGTACTCGGTAACAACATAATAGACATCACCCCTTGTGGCAGTTACATCTGCCCCTTCCCTGAGGTGTGTTACTATCCTTGATACCATTCCATTCTCTGCAGTCGAGGGGAGGGCAATGATTGACTTGCCACCTTTCGATCTTGCGGCCCCACGGATGAAATCTGCCCGGCCACCGATTCCGCTATAAAATTTGTATCCTATCGAGTCCATACAGACCTGTCCGGTGAGATCAACCTCAATTGCAGAATTTATTGCCACCATCTTCTCGTTCTGGCTGATTATAAACGGATCATTTGTATACTGACTCGGATAAAATTCGAAGAAGGGATTGTTGTCTATATAGTAATACAACTTCTTAGAACCCATGCAGAACGAAGCAACAACCTTTCCGTGATTTATACTTTTCCTCTGATTTGTTATAACACCTTCGTCTATCAGATCGATGATCCAGTCTGAGAACATATCCGTATGCACTCCCAGATCCTTCTTATCCTTCAGATACTTCAATGTGGAGTAGGGAGCTGTTCCCAGACCTATCTGAAGAGTTGAGCCGTCTTCAACAAGATCCGAGACATTTATACCTATTGCCTCTGCTACTTCATCAGGATGAGGGTCTATAAACTCAGGGATTAGAGCATCATTTTCCACAATTACATCGATATCATCAACGCTAACAAAACTCTCGCCCATCGTCCTTGGCATCTGGGGATTCATCTCTGCGATAACCAGGTCTGCATGTTCTACCACAGATTTCACAATATCTACAGATACTCCGAGACTACAATAACCATGTTCATCAGGAGGTGTAATCTGGATGAGTGCGACATCTATCGGTATCAGCCCATCCTCTATAAGCTTGGGAATCTCGGATACAAATATTGGTGTATAATCGGCTCGACCTTCATTTACTGCACCTCTAACATTCGGCCCGATGAAGAACGCATTGTGCCTGAACTTATCAGTACATGTAGGCTCGGTATATGCAGCAACACCTAGTGTCATCGTGTGGAGGACCTCATTATCCTCAAGATAAGTTGATTCTTCAACAAGCGTGCTTGTAAGCAACTGTGGCTCTGCACATCCTGATCCAATGAAGATTCGATCTCCGCGCTTAATGCGGTTTATTGCATTTTTGACACTTTTAATCTTCTTTGAATAATCTCCTTGAGTTAAATTATTATCGATCATTTTGATCAAACCAGCCGCTCAAGACTGTAATATTATGGGCGTTTTTTCTAGGAGTATCATTAGTATCACTAAAAAATAAGGTTATCTATGAACTAGCTGGTGGGAAAAGTTAATGTATATTCAGTTAGATATTATTATGTAAGGCATCCAGATCAGGAAGTAGATGAATAGAGGGGGCATAAGTTATGTCTTTGTTTGCTTGGATGATTGGGGTGGGTCTATTACTTGCTACTACAGTCATTGAGATCGTATGGCATATATTACTGAAGAGTGAATATGCTACCCCCACCGGAATTTCTCAGCTTATTGGAAAGAGCGTCATAACCAAGACCGATCTTAATCCAAACGGAAAAGTTATAGTAAAAGGAAGGATCCTTGGTATTCTTGAAACGATCTTCAACCCACCGGACCTTGATCTGGAGGATATGTCCTCCATGCCTTTCTCTTTCTGGGGGCGACTTGCACTTTCGGAGCCAGGGGCATTTGGAAGACGGATTATTGGCGTTGACTGGTCGGCGAGATCCCAAGGTGAAATGATCAGATACGGAGAGAAAGTAAAAATAGTTGGAGTTGACGGCCTTTCACTTATTGTCCGCCCCGAATAAGCCGATAGATGAATCTTTAAGTGCCTTTCTGAATCGCCACTATCTGTGTCTTATAAAACATACATTTATTAGAACTAAATGCATGATCTGAAGTGGAAAAATATGAGCATGGGTATTAATGATGAGATCGAATCGGTGGCAAAGATAGAAGGAGTGGATCCCGGGAAACTTGAGAAACTGATACGTAACGGAAGAGTGGTCATACCCAAGAATGCCGGAAGAGATATAAATCCGGTGGGCGTAGGCGAATCTTTGAGTACAAAGATCAACGCGAACATCGGTTCCTCAAGAGACTTTGTTGATATAAACGAGGAGATTGAGAAGGCGAAGATTGCTGTGAAATATGGTGCAGATACTGTGATGGATTTATCTACAGGTGGGGATCTGGATGCAGTAAGAAGGATGCTACTTAAAGAGCTGGATGTGCCTGTAGGCACCGTTCCTATCTACCAGGCAGGACTTGGGGAGAAGGCCGTTGTTGATATGAGCCCAGATGATATGTTTGATTCAGTACGAAGACATGCAAAAGATGGTGTTGATTTTGTCACTATTCATGCTGGTGTGAACCTGAACACGCTGGAGAGGTTGAAGAAAAGCGGCCGTATCTTGAATGTTGTGAGTAGAGGTGGTTGCTTTACCATAGCATGGATGGCGCACAACGAGACCGAGAACCCATTCTATGCAGAATTTGATTATCTCCTCGAACTCGCAAAAGAGTTTGATCTTACATTAAGCCTTGGTGACGGTATGCGTCCCGGATGCCTTGCAGATGCAACAGATAGACCAAAATTTATGGAGTTTATCGTACTAGGAGAGCTGGTAAAAAGAGCAAGAGATGCCGGTGTAAAGGCCTTCGTTGAGGGACCGGGGCATGTTCCTTTAGACGAGATCGGAGTCGGAATCCAGTCTATGAAGTACCTTACCGATAATGCACCGCTATATCTCCTAGGTCCTGTAGTATCTGATATTGCGCCCGGTTATGACCATATAACAGGAGCAATAGGTGGGTCAGTTGCCGGAATGCACGGTGCAGACTTCCTCTGCATGACAACACCATCTGAACATCTCGCGCTCCCAAGTAGGGATGATATCAAAGAGGGTACAATTGTCACTAAAATAGCGGCCCACGTTGCCGATACTGTCAAGATGGGTCAAAGAGAGGCGGCAAGGAAGACGGACTTCAAGATGGCACTTGCACGAAGAGACCTTGATTGGGATGAACAGTTTAACCTAGCGATAGATAGCGAAAAGGCCAGGAGAATGAAGGAGAGTAGAAACTCTGAGAGTGATGCATGCTCGATGTGTGGGGATCTCTGTGCAATAAAGATTGTAAAAGAAGTCCTCGATGGTTAAACCCTCATAACAACATATTTAAATTCTGATTTTAATAAGTAGGTCATGCTTACCTTTGTCGGTGCGGGTCTTTATGATGAGAAGGATATCACTCTCAAAGGTTTTGAAGCCATAAAAAAAGCCGATCTCGTCTATGCCGAGTTCTATACATCAAAGCTTATGGGTGTTACCACCGAAGAGATGGAAGAGTCTTATGGCAAGAAGATAATTATCCTTTCAAGAGAGGATCTTGAGGTGAATCCAGAACCGATTCTCTCCAAGGCAAGATCCTCAAATGTGGTCCTCTTGACCGGTGGAGATCCAATGATAGCAACAACACATATCGATCTTAGGCTCAGGGCTTTCGACGCAGGCGTAGATACGCGTATTGTTCACGGACCGTCAATATCATCGGCTGCCATCGGACTGAGTGGCCTTCAGAATTACAGATTCGGTAAATCGGCAACAATTGGGTCACCTTACAAGGGAAAGTCATCTGAAGTGCCGTACGACACTGTAAAACTTAATAGTGAAGAAGATTTGCACACGCTACTTTATATGGACCTTCCTTTGACTATCGTTCAGGCAGTCGAAATATTGCTATTACTTGAAGATACGAGACGTGAAGGGTTGCTTAAGAGAAGGATCGTTATCGGAGTCGCAAGGGTAGGTTCTGACACCCCGACGATCAAGGCCGATTACATAGAAGAGATCAGTAAACACGATTTCGGTCCGCCTCTGCACATATTGATCATTCCCGCAAAGTTGCACTTCATGGAGAGTGAGGCGCTGGTAAAGTTTGCAGATGCACCTATGGAGATTATGAGAGAATGAATGGAATATTTTATGACTTCAACGTTCATTCGCAGCCTGAAAGTAATACAACAATCTCCCAGTTATGTGAAGTTGCAAAGAGGTATGGTTATTACGGCCTTGCCATAACAAACCATTCAGATAAATTTACAATGGATAAAAATCATTTTTCTTGTGATTTTGAGGTTATAAAAGGTGTTGAGATTGTATCCAATCCATCTGACCTTAAAGAGAAGGTAAGAAAGCTCAGACCGAAAGTAACAATCCTGTCAGTTCATGGTGGTAATGAAAGGATCAACAGGATGGCCGTTGAAGATAAGAGAATTGATATTTTATGTCATCCTGAGTGTGAGAATGAATCCGGTTTGAATCATGTACTTGCCCGGTCAGCAGCCAAAAATGACGTGGCAATTGAGTTTGACATGGGATCGATAATTCATAATAGGGGCAAATCAAGGTCAAAAGTACTCTCAAGCATGTCAAAAAACCTTAGACTTGCAAGAAGATATGGCGCAGAAATGATACTTACAAGTAACTCTTTTAATATCTACGATCTTCGAGCCCCAAGAGAGATGATTGCACTTGCAAGCCTATTTGGCATGACGCGTGAAGAGGCAGTGGTAGCAATGAGTGTCACGCCACAAAATATAATCAAAAGAAACACCTCCAGACTTCCTGAAGGTGTAGAAGTTGTCGACACGGTTTAATCAAACCTCCTTGAACATCTCTTCGAGCTTTTCCTTCTCCTCATCCGTAAGATTTTCATAAACCTCTTTTGATTTTTCATTCACTTCTTTTAATATCAGAGAATGCAATACAGGAAGTACTGATATCATCTGGCCTTCACCTACGTGCTCCTCCTTTGCAGCTTCTCGAATCTCTTTCAACTCTTCTGCCGACATACTTTCACTACTTAGCCCCGGGCATTCCTTATCTTTTATAAAATAGTTGTTACCGTTAAATCTGAGCGGGAATGAGCGGCAGGTTATAGGTCGTGAAGAGTATATAGTACATTCCTTCTTCTCCTCATCATACATCTCACATACCCCATTTTCAAGGTTCATCTGTATTGTGAAGTTTTGGAAGCGCTCGACAATGGAGATGTGTGGGAATACCCTATATATAGTGCCTTCCTTACTCCACCGCTGTATATCATCGATAAGGATAACAATCCCTTCCTTTCTCTTACAACATCTTCCACAACTCTGGCAATGAAATACAAATTTACGTTTTTCTTCTCCCATAAGAGACAACTCCATAATTATTTTGTTTTATCAATAATTCCTTTAATAACTTTTCTAATTCTTTAAAATAGATTTTTTATGTGAAATTAGGTAAAACAGTATTGTTTGCAACCTCCAACAACCTCACCATAAAATATACATAAGTGTTCATACCAATATTTTAGATTATTGTGTGTGATCGCTGATGGTAGACGAAGAAACAATCTCGAACCTAATAGAACTGTTTAAAAGTGTTCCGGAGAATACCGAAACAATAGTTAACATAATGGAAAATCTTATGGAGATACTAGAGATAATTGCAGAGCATCCGGAGATTATCGAGAAGCTGCTTACTGTCTTGAATATTGTTCTTGAGATACTCACATCAGTTACATAGGTTGTAAATCGGGATATACGATGATATCAAGGGGAGAAACGGTAATTGTAAACAGGATCGAGTGCCTGAATACTATTTTTTCACAGTCCAGGGGACTTATGTTCAGAAGAGAACTTAAGGATACTGCTCTTTTATTTATTCTTAAACGACCTGAACGTGTGAATATTCATATGCTATTCGTTTTCTTCCCAATAGATGTCCTGTTTCTTGATGAAGGAAGAAAAGTCGTCGAGACAGGCAGGTTAAATCCTTTCACAGGCCTTATTAGATCAAAGACGAAGATTTCATATGTGGTAGAGATACCCGCGGGCATAATCGATGAGCATTCGATAAAAGAAGGAGACGAGTTAACTTTCAAAT
>JAXHTN010000004.1:0-24028 GCA_034190145.1 Halobacteriota archaeon
AGCTATTGAGACCTGCAAGTCCCAAGCAGAAGATTCCAATACCAAGAAGTGTCGCTGTTGTTTCAAGGTCTGCTTCACCAAGATTTGAGAGGACTACTGTTGCTATACCCATAGCTAGTGGAACAGCATAAAGAACGATCTTGACAATCTTCTTCATTTCAGTCATATTTTAGATGATGGTTGATCTGTTATTTCTCAGTTTTGGTTGAAGACTGCTTCTTAAATTAATTGACCGGCACAATAAGGTTCACTAAAATTACCCCATTGGATGGTATTGTCACAAGTGGATGTATTCACTGGCTGAAGTACCCCCAAACAAAAATATAAGTAGTACCTGAGATAGAGAACTCATCAAGATGGCAGATTTTATCATTATATTCTTTGAGATTTACAACATTGGAGCTACTTTTATTATTGTCTTTCTGTTAGGGCAGATCCTTTTAATGGCTAGAAGCACAGATGAAAGGCTCCTCAAAGCCAGATTATTTTTGAGCGAAAAGAGCATTCATGACACCTGGAGGTATATGTCTATTGCAGGAGCCAGTTTGGCGGTTCATGTGCTTTCATCTTTTTTAGTAAACCTTGAGTTGTATGAATCAGAATTTATATCGGGTTTTCTCTTCGGAATCAGCGAAATATTTTTCTTAACTGCTTTCATATTGGTACTTTATCAATGGTTCAGACTATTAGGTGAGATAAAGAGTTCAAAAGACGAAGACAAACATATTGCAGAGGCATAACCTGTTTTAAATCTTTCTAGCGGTTGGGAGTGTTGAAGGTGAAAACACACCGAAATGGATCTTCATGGACAAAAAAATTTGTATCCAAGGAGGGGGATGAATATTTATTTAGAGAGCCTGGGATGCATGATGCTTATGCCTATATGGATTTTATAAACGAAATAGTGGAGGAGAACGCCCCAATAAATCTTAATTGGAAGATGTCTCTTAATGATGTGAAAAACGGCCTTAGGGAGCGAGTCGACAGAATTAGAGATACTCAAGGCACTGCTGTTCTAGCCGAGAATGATGGAGATATAGCCGCCCTTTGTGAGGTAAGAAGGAGGTTTGGGAGAATGGCTCATGTCGCAGACCTTGGGATTGTAGTCGGTAAAAGACATCGCAGATTGGGACTTGGAAAAGCCATCTCACTTGAAGTTATCAATATATCAAAGATCGAAGGAATAGAGATCATCAGACTGGAGGCTTATGAAGATAATAAAGCCGCAATATCGTTGTACCAAAGCATTGGTTTTGTTGAAGAGGCCATTCTTAAAGAAGAGGTAAAAGACCACGGAGTATACAAAAACTGCATACTCATGAGCCTATATTTAAGGGATTAATAGGTGGTTTTTACGTCAGTGACGGTTGTTTTATGATGTCACGTCACAACTTTATTACCGAAATGTCGACTGTAAAAGAGGTTATCGGAGATAGACGGAGTGTGCGCAAGTACAGAAGTGACCCAGTACCTGATGAAATCTTGCTTCAGATTCTCGAAGCCGCAAGGCTTGCACCATCGGGATCTAACACCCAACCATGGCGTTTTGTCGTTGTGAGAAATGAGGATACAAAACTGAAACTTAAAGAGGCCGCAGTCAATCAGAAATTTGTTGGCGAGGCACCTGTCGTAATCGCTTGTTGTGGAGACCTTAAGGTTTGGAGAGAGTATCCCAAAAAAATAAAAGAGCTTGTCTCAGGAAGGCATGATGATGAGTGGAATCTAAGTGAGGTCAACTCGCGGATGACAATGACTGTGAGGAATGTAGCAATCGCTTGTGAACATATGGTCCTTCAGGCAAAAGAACTTGGACTTGGCACCTGCTGGGTAGGAATGATGAACAGGGAGAAGGTGAAGGAAATTCTTTGCGTGCCCGATCATCTTGTCGTTGTAGTACTTCTTACAATCGGTTATCCCGCCGAAGAGCCGAGAATGAGACCTAGGCTAGACCTTTCCGAGATAGTATATGAAGAGGAGTACGGGAAGGGATTAAATATGAAGGACTGTTGACTGATCAATGTTATTAAGAAAGTTTGAAGTATTAAAAAGAGAAAACTTTAGGTGATTTAACCGAGACCATAAATTCTAAAGGGCCATACCATGATTGAAGTGACAGTAAACGGAGTCGTTACTGAAGTGGAAGATAACCTTACGATAGGTGAGGTGATAAGTGAACTTGACTCCAATTTTACCGAAGACGTCCTTATAGGTAGGATAAGAGGAAAGAAGGATAAAGCAGGAACATGTGTCTTCAAAACCAGTTGTGGTAGGTTTATAACTGACATTAAAGATCCTCTAGCTTTTAAAGATCTTAAAGTATCTTGGAATACGGATGATATGATCGTCTTCGGACCGATACATCAAAAAGAGAAGGTAAAAACCGTCCAGATGAACGTAAAGAGAAAAGAAGGTGATATTTTCTTGCTTCGTAGTGATTCTGAGAGTTATCTTGGGATTGCTTTATCAGATCATGATGAGTTCTCTTCCGTACTGGAAGGTAAAGATACCGATGTGATAGGAAGGATCAAAGCAGGTCTTTCTGTTGCAAGGAAGCTTTCGAAAGAAGATTTTATAAAGGAGATTTATCTGGAGTATGAGGCGAAGAATATTCTGGAGAGGATATCCGCTGAAACTCCTGTGACCCAGGGTGCCGAGATTCTTTCACACGTTAGTGTAGATCTTTTCGACTCTGCACCTGAGTCTGTTGATGTTCTCTTCTCATATCTCAAGAATTCAGCTCAAAAGATTACTATTACTGACTCTGCTAAGGCCTTTGTCAGGTCCGAATGCAAGATAACAAAGAAAATCCCATATGAGAACAACAGGGACTTCAGAAAGAAAGGGGATCTTCTCGTAAGAAACGTAGGGGAACGCATAAACTCGATCTACTTTTATAGATCGGACCATATGCCACAACCATCCATGAACAAGATCGGCAAAGTAACAAGCGGATTGGAACTGGTGGAAGTGGCAAAGGACGGTGATAAATTACTTATTCATACCAACCCTACCCAGTTATTTGTCTTGGGTAAAACTCAGAAAGAAGCAGAAGAACTTCTAAAATTGCGAGGAATATCACAGATAAGAGAAGGAGATGAGAGTGACGAGGCAATCATAATAAAACAGACTCCTTCAAAGACGATGAGGGTAAAGGAGACTTTAAAAACAGAGGGAATCGCTCCTGAAAGACTCATTCGGATAGAATTCTATAAGGGAGAAGCACCGGTAACAATCGAGCATATCTTCGAGACCAGTGGGTTATACAGCAACTACCCTATAGGTAAGTTCACAGTTATGTCATCATCCGAGGCGTTAATACTCTTTGAAACAGAGGGGAAGAAGAAAGCGATAGTGCATGAGAATCTTCCTGAAAAGGGAGAAGTCGGGCTTCTTGGAATGACGAATATGAGTAGGCAATGGTATGGCATACTAGGCGTGCGATTTGAGGGAAGTGATGAGTATGGTCCGACAGGGGAAGAACTCGAATCGACCAATATTATTGGAAAGATCGTTGAAGGTTTGGAAGAACTCAAAAAGCTAGAGGCAGGTTCTACCGTCTACTTCATGGAGGTACCGTGAAGGTTCAAGTGTATACTCCCGAAGAAGAGGCTTCTTTAGCGTTTGATTCCCTAATTAAAGATGCAACAAAAGAGCTTCATCTCGGAAGATTAATTGACGAAGTGTTAGTAAGAGTAGAACTGGATCCTTTTTTATTTTACATATCTGTAAAAAAGAACCCGTCCCCACCATCTGTCAGGACGAGTGACATTCTGGAGATCACGGAGGAGACCGAGGATGTTGTCAAGATTGTTATAGTCGATGAGATATATGCACCCCACCTTCTCAGCCTCTTGTGGGATAAATTTGGTGACGAAAAGGTTCGTCAAATTAGGCGGAGTATCCTTGAAGTGGAGGCAACAAGAAGTGAAATATTAAACTTACCTATTCATCAGTTGAAGGAGAAGGAGATAGACTCCATGATACAGGACTTCATCCACCGTGTAATCCCAGCCGGCCTAAGAATAGTCCGAAAGTTAGGTGTCTTAACATACATTGCATCGGAGAATACAATAACCGATCAGAATATTGAGCTCATGAAGGAACTTGTATCAAAAAGCACCCTTATTGAAAGTAACACTGATGAAGGAGAATTAATAGAGGATACAAAGGAAGGAAAAATGAAGTGATTTAAGATGTATGGTAACTATATCTTTGAAGGTGGCACATACAAATATCGCAAGCTGATTGAGCTTGTAGAAGATCTGGGTGGCTACATAATCTCAAAAAGGCTTCTTGCCCAAGAAGCCACGATAACTTTTGCAGCACCAACAGAAGATAAAGAACTCATAAATAGATGTGCCAAAGAGATTCAAGGATCTATCAAGGAGTTGCCACTACTAGGAACTGAGATTGCGGTTGTATCGCCCACCTTGACAAGGCAACACCTCCCTCATCATCTCTGTGACATAGCAGAACATCTCAGAAGAGAAGGTGCCCAAACAAATATGATCGGGCTCGCAAGGGGTGTTGGCAGAAGGATATCTCAGTTAAATCAGAGAGAAAAAAATGTAATCGAAGAGCATGATGTAGCGGTGATATGCTTTGGTAACTTCAAAAAATGCATTGAAGAGAAGATGCAGATATATAAAGATATTAAAATACCAATCGTCTTCACAGGGCTACCGTCGATAGAAAATTCTGGGTTCACATACATAGAAAAACTTGGTCGGTCTCCACTCAAATTTAAACGTTCAAGCGAGATAAAGCTACTAAAGAATGTGGCGCTTGGTGTGGAAGAAAACATAAATAAACTGAGGGAAGAATTGAGTGTGAATCCTCCCATAGCACCTCCATTTGTTTTAAAGAGTGAAATAATGAGCCAAGTAGAAGATGTGCAGTACGTACTTGCACCTGATGCCATAACCCTGAGAACAAACGGACTTAGAGTGAAGATGCCCTGGCAGATTTATGCTGATGATATTGCAAATGTAAATATCGGAAGGTATAAAATTAAAGAGATCAGCACTCTGCGCTGCTCGGCAAATAAGAACAGGATCCTGGTCGACTTGTTGCCAGAATCCCTAGTCGAAGTTTAGTTTTTTCTTTATACCCTTCTTCTATTCATCAAATATGCCACAGCAAGGATTCCAAAAGCTGCATATATTGATGTAAAACCAGGTGTGCGTCTTACCGGGCCGTCATCACTTCCGGTACCTGTTGATCCGTCACTTGTTGTTTGAACGGGTTCATTCACAACTATTGTACCATTCAGATCACCTATTGTGACATTATATGTTCCGGCCTCTTCTAACTCAGTCTTCGATAACTTGAACTCGACCTTCCTCATCTCTTCATCAGCAAGGTGTAATGTCATCGTCGAGTTCATATCCTCCCCATAATTCATTACAATATCTTCACCTTTCAGATTGCCCTTGCCCCCATTGTTAGTTACATTGACTGATATGGTTACCGTCTGACCGAGTTCAGCTGGGCCCGGTGAAATCGTTAGGTCTTTAAAGATATAATCATAAGGCAGGTATTGCGAAGCATCTTTTCGCACCTCAAAATAGAGATTTGGCGTGGTTCCAATTACGTTATCATCGGCATTTTTATCTCTTGCTGTCACTTGCATCCTATATTTTCCCTCAACAGCATCTGATTCAATCTTGTAGGATATCACGGCAAATGTTTTCTTGGTTGATGTTTTGTCATCGTTGATACGTACATCTGAACTCGCACTACCAGTGAATGTACTCCCAGTAGATAACCTCTCACCTGACATTGAAAATCCGATACTCGGTTTGAACTGTCCCGTCTTTGTATCCTCTTTAGTAACTCCAGTTGCCTCTAGGTACAAATAAACAGTTGCTCCTGGTGGGAACTGAGGTATACTGTTCTCATCCTTGAATTGATAGTGGGGTGTGAAGTCCTTGTATCCTGCTGGTTTATCTGCACAGATCACATATTTATCTATATATCCTCCCGCAAGTGCCGGTGTAATCGACGAAATTAAATAAAAGAGTAGGACTACCGCAATGATAATGCTTCTTCCCTTCATAGTACCTTTAGATAGGATTTATAATATTTAAAACTTATTAACATACTCCGAGAGTCTTTTTAAAAGTATACCAACACCAAGACTATCCAAATATATTAGTTAAAGAATTATTTGAAGGTCTTTTTTTCAAAAGTATAATATGAAGAAGGGGCGAGGGGACACCCCCTCTTTAATTCTCAGTTTATTCTAAAACAGCGCTTATCTTGTATTTTTTGCAGATGGAGACAATTGCACCTTCTCTTGATCTTATCTCTGCTTTGAGACCCCTTATCTCTTTCAAAAGTGTCTCTACTTCCTCATAAGCTCCATTCTGTAACTTCTCTACCTCAACGTTACAATTATCTGTTAGTGGTCTATCAATTACATCCATGCCTAATTCACCTCTAATAATTTACCTTTTTATTCACTTGGTAGCCATATAATATATTGTCTTTAAACCTATATATATGTATTCATATATCATAAATTCAAAAATTGATATGACAAAATACTAAAAAAAGGTCATTGTTAAAGACAAAAACACATTAAACATCAGACAAAGTTCTTAAAATACTACCAAAATCAGAAGTGACGATGTTGTCCACACCTACTACAAGTGAGTGAGCATCCAGCTCAACAATTACGTCCTCGTATCCCATCTTCCTTAATGGTTCAACCTCCCTAGGACCATTTGTTATGGCAATACGCTTGTCTTCGAGGGAGACGCCGTGAGGGGTCCCGATTATTATTGAGTTTCCTGCGCCAGCATACTCCTCATTTACCAACCTGCAAGCTACATCACCCGCCACGGAATATTCGTCCAACCCTCCAATGATGTGATCGATCTTAATATCCTTCTCCGCAAGGCCTTTTATAATATTATCGGCATACCCTCTAATCCTTGGTAAACCAATATTTGGATCGAGATTTGCTATATTGATGATATTAGAATCATAAATTTTTCCGATCTCGTTAATGGCTGAAAGAATATCCGAAAAAATATAAGCTAGCTCCTTTTTGGCATTCATTATAACCAAAAGTTCGCTATCATCTTCTTTTAAAAAATTAATGATCTTTCTGGCTACTTTGATCTTGTCATCGCCCCTGCTTGGCTTTATATACTCCATACTTGCCATTCCGGTACTCTTCTCGACCTCAGTTGCTCTTTTGAGCATCTTATCTTGCCTGATAAGCTCTTGTTCGTCTATTAATTTATTTTTTACTGCAGCTTGCAGTGTCTGAATGGCTCCGATCGTATTATCTGCAAACCCTCCGTGGGTTTCAACAAGAAGTATTTCACTCTTAAAACCTCCTGATTTGACTGTCAATTCTATATCATCACCTATTATCATGCTTGCACATGTACCAACGATACCAATCAATTCAAACGAGAATTTCTCTTCCAATCTTCTCAATAGAGAGAGTAGCTTATTTTTTCCACCGAATATGAAATCATACTCAAGCATTCCCGTAGTAAAGACCCTCACTCCATCCTCCTCTAGTATCCTGCTAGTCCTGAAGTTACATCCTGGTGGCCCATGAAGAATTATCGCATCTGCCCCAAGATCACGTAACGTGTACATAGCTGCTGCAATTGGGCTTGGCCGTGGGTGCATTATCTCCATCTTTACCTTCCTTTCAGAATTAAGAGTTAAGAAAATTTATAAAAATCCAAGTTTATTGTATATTAATAGAAAAGCCGCAACTGTTAATAGGCAACCTGTATCAACTCTTACTCACTGATTGGTACACATACACTCTGAAGTAGCGACTAATTACAAGTTCAGACAGATCTTACTTCTTTAACCTTTGGTACTTCCTGTTTTAGGACTCTTTCAATACCATTTTTAAGAGTCATAGTTGACATTGGGCAACCTGCACATGACCCAACAAGTTTCACATCCACAATACCAGTGTCTTCATCAACGTTTACAAGTTCAACATCTCCACCATCTGCACGCAATGCCGGTTTTATCTTATCTAGTGCTTTTTCAACATCCTCTTTCACGTCGTCATCTCCGATAGTTTTAATCGATTAACATTTCCTTTATGAATCTTTATCAAACTTTCTATTCCCCTACCCATATAGATATTTTATTCTTGTTCTTGGCATATGTAAATGACAAACAGTAAGATATATGTCAGAATAGACAAAGGTTTAAATAGATCTAGAAATTATAGGAAAGCGTCTGATAATCTGATTCTTGAGAGTTCAGATGTTCTGATCAAATTATATTATAATGGACTTTAGGTGTAAATTATGACAAAAGGAACCCCTTCGATGGGTAAAAGGCAGAAGAGATCCCACATTAAGTGCAGAAGGTGTGGAAGCGTCTCATATAATACACATAACAAATATTGCGTATCATGTGGCTTTGGAAAATCAAAAAGAATGAGAATCAGCACTCTTAAATGAGAATGGGGATAAGGTTTTGATCGAAGGCTGTGGTGTGGTAGGGGTTGCATTAGATGAGCCCAAAGAACCAAGCCATGCTGCGCTATCTCTATTTTATGCCTTATATTCTTTGCAACACAGAGGACAAGAATCTGCAGGAATAGCAGTTCGCAAGGATGAAAAAGTCCATCTTATAAAAGAGATGGGGCTTGTTCCTGAAGTCTTCAACAGGCAGAATCTCAAAGAACTTGAGGGCAACGTTGGTGTAGGGCACGTTAGATATTCAACTACCGGAGAATCCAGAATAGAGAACAGTCAACCCCTCCTGATAAATCACAAAAGCGGATCTATTGCGTTAGCCCATAACGGGAATCTTGTCAATTCTGAAGAACTTCGGATGAAGATTGAATCAGAGGGGGGAATCTTCTTATCGACATCGGATACCGAAATAATAGCACATCTTCTGGTAAGAGAGCTTATGAAAGCCGATTATGCCTATGCAATAGGTGCCCTCATGAAACAGCTTGTGGGTTCGTATTCTCTTACGATTCTAATTGATGACACACTTATTGCAGTCAGAGATCCACTCGGATTGAAACCACTCTGTTATGGGAAGATCGAGGGCGGATATATTGTTGCGTCAGAAAGCGCTGCCATAGATACCCTTAAAGGGGAATTTATAAGGGATATCAAACCAGGAGAAGTGCTTATTTTTGATGGATATCGGCCTGTAAGCCACAGGATATTCAAGCCGCAGAATACAGCCCATTGTGTCTTTGAGTACATCTATTTTGCGAGACCGGATTCGATAATTGATGGCAAGATCGTCTATGATGTTCGTAGAAGGATAGGTGAGACCCTTGTTGAGGAGCACGATGTGGAAGTGGACGTTGTATCTCCTGTACCGGACTCTGGGGTGACTTCCGCAATTGGATATGCTAAGGCCTCAGGCGTCGATTACATGGAAAGTTTAATAAAAAACAGATACAGTGGCCGTACATTTATTCTTCCAAGCCAGTATATGAGGGATATTGCAGTCAGGCTGAAGTTGAATGCAGTTAGTTCCAATGTTAAAGAGAAGAGAATTGCACTTATAGACGATAGTATTGTCAGAGGGACCACATCAAGGAGAATTATTGATTCTCTTAGGTCCGGTGGAGCAAAGGAGATACATGCAAGATTTGGAAGTCCGCCGATTATATCGCCTTGTTATTTGGGCATCGATATGGCAACTCGCGATGAACTGATTGCAGCACACAACAGTATTGAGGACGTTGGTAGAATGATCAACGCGGACTCAATAGGCTATGTTAGTATCGATGGCCTTGTCAAGTCTATTGGAATTCCGGCGGAGAATCTATGCATGGGATGTCTGACTGAAGTATATCCAGTGAATATTCCAGGAGAGAAATGCGCAATTAGACAGCTGACATTAGCACAGTTTTGATTGAAACTAGCTTTCATGGACATAAAAAACGTGATTATGAACATGAAATATTTATATTGGGTCATTTCATTGTAACTTATGAGGGGTTGAAAACGAGAGGTTAGCCTCTTTTAACCCCTGATCTCAAAAATTCCAGATCAAAATGGGTGATTGGTAAATTCTTTTTAAGAGAGGGGGGTGAGAAGAATTAACAAATTGGAATTAAAGTTAACCAAATTGGAATCAAGGGATGCCAAACAAGAGGTGGTGCTTTGCAATGAAGAATCAATGGTAATGGTTCTTGGCTTGGCATATCAATTAGGTTGTTTATAGGTCATTCGTACCTAACAGCCTCAACAGGACTCATCTTAGAAGCCTGACGGGCGGGATATAAGCCAGATCCGATACCAACAAAAACAGCAAGGGCTATTCCGAAAAGCAAGACATCAAATGATACCATTGCCGGGACATCTATCAGTAGGCTCGTGCTGGTCCAACTGCTAATTGCATAAGCACCTATTATTCCAAAAAATATGCCTAATATTCCGCCAATCAGGCTGATAAATCCTGCTTCAATTATAAACAAAGACATTATATCGCTATTTTTTGCGCCGATAGCTTTCATAATACCTATTTCATGAGTTCTTTCCATAACGGATACAAGCATCGTGTTCATAATTCCCATTGAAGCCACAATAAGCGATATTGCTCCAATAGATATCAGTAAGCTCTGAATAATATCAAATACATTCTGAACACTCCTTATTATTCCTAGCATCGTTGTTGTCTGTGTAAAATCTTCGGATCGATGGTTCACGTCGATTTTTTCCTCGATCTCCTCTGCAATATCCTCAGCATCCTCTATGTTTCTTACTTGTATCATAATAATATTGATCTCGGCTTTATCTAGGATAGTACTTGCACCTCTCATTGTCGTATGTATCTGATTGTCAAGATCTGAGAAGACACCGGATCCCTGTTTTTCATATATTCCAACAACCCTAAAATTCGTTCCACCGATTATTAATTTATCATTCAATTCGATATCTTCTTCAAAAAATTTTTTAGCGACATTGTACCCGATAACACAGCCCCTCTGATCTCTGTCCTCCAGAAGTCGTCCCTCCAAAAGATTAATCCTGTCTCCCATCACATTTTTCATTTCATTTGGGTCAAAACCAGCCAGTGCAATAGGTACAACCTCACCCAGAAATTTTACCTCTGTGATACCAACATTCATCGATCCTACTTCACTTATACCAGTTATCCTTTTTATATCACTTTCGTCTTTTTTGGTGAAACCTTCACTGACAAATTTCCCCGTTGTTACTATGATGATGTCAGACATTGTGGTAAGTTCATCTGTAACAGCCTGCTCCATACCATAACCCACAGACATAAGCGAGACTATTGCTGCAATTCCCACAGCAATTCCTAGTAATGTTAACAGAGTTCTGGTCTTTCGCTCCATTATGTTCCGATAGGTTAAAAGGAATGTGTCGACCATCTCAGTTCACCACCAGCATACCATCCTTCATATTAAGTATCCTGTCAGCCCTCTTGGCAACATCGGAATCATGTGTTACAATCACCAGAGTCTCACCCTTTCTGTTCAACTCTTCAAGAAATCTCATCACAATCTCCCCTGATCTGGAGTCTAGATTTCCGGTTGGTTCATCTCCGAATATGATTTCAGGACCATTTGATAATGCTCTTGCAATCGATACTCTCTGTTGTTCACCACCACTCAGCTCTTGAGGTTTGTGATTCTTCCTATGTCCAAGTCCTACAATCTCCAGCAGCTCCTCTGCTCGTCTCATCCTCATCTCGCTATCTACACCGTCGAACATCATAGGTAGCGCGACATTCTCAGCTGCACTTAAGGTGCGAATGAGATTGAACTGTTGGAAGATGAAACCAATCTTTTTACGCCTGAGTGCAGCAAGATCATTATCATCAAGCATCGATGTGTCATAACCTTCGATTATTACCCTGCCGCTTGTAGGCCTGTCAAGGCACCCAATCATATTAAGAAGAGTTGATTTGCCCGAGCCTGAAGGTCCGATAATTGCAACAAACTCACCATTGTCAATAGTTAAAGTCACACCCTTTAAAGCAGGTACCGTGACCTCCCCCATAGTGTAAACCTTCACCAGATCCTCTGTTCTGATCACGTTTTTCTTCTCTCTCTTTGCATATAGACATAATATCCACCGATAAACGGAAGAAATGCAAGCGTAACAACAGATAGCGAGAGTTTTTCATCTGATTGTGGTTCAATTACCGTAATTGGTACTTTATAGACTCCGGATTCATAAGTTTTATCGCTCCCCTCACCCCGGAATATCACTTTAAATCCGAAATCGCTTTCTCCAACTTTCAAATCCTTCGTCTCAATATCAAATTTTACGTTGAAGACATCATCTGCCTCCATAGTCCCTATGAACCTCTCATTTGGCTTGACAGACTCGCTAGCTATTGGAATAACACTTACACTAACAATCTTTGTCGGTCTAGCATTAACAACTTCAAAATCAATTGTTGCTGTGGAGCCTTTAATAACCTGTCCTGGTTCATCCATTGGGACCAATTTGACATCGGTGACGTCAATTATGTTTAATGATACTGGAAGTTCTTCAATATGAATGTTATTCCCATTCTTGTATTCTAACTCAAATACGATTTCTTTATTACCAACTGAAGTTGGATTAATATTGAATTTCACGTTGGATACTTGATATGGGACCATAGTACTAGTAAGAGCAGAAACTGCTGATGATGAGGAGCTTGTTGAAGTAATTGAGCTTGAAGGGATGTTTCCGTAAAGTAGCGATGTAGCGGGATCGAAGCTACTCGGTGATTCAGATGTTCTTGAAGTAGTATCCACAAAGATCTGTTTCGGATTGAATTCCATGCCATCTGCCTTTGGTGTTATGCCCACACCCTTCACATCATTTGGCCTCATATTCACGATACCAATCTCGATCTCAGTCACACGCCCGATAGGAATTGAACTGGGGATGTTTGTGGCTATCATCGATAGACTTGAACCGTCTACAGATACTGGTATGGAATACTCTACATTGCTATCGTCTTTAATTTCAATAATTACTTTGGGGAAATATATACCATCGTTTGTGTTCGAACCGGCTTCTATTGCAAAAGTGGCCTTGAGGCTCTGAGCCGGGCCCAATTTTATCTTTCCTGTTGGATCTTTAACAGATTTAATCTCTCTTCCAACAAGTGATATGCTCTGAATCTCTGCGGTTGTTTCCATACCCGTCGAAGTCTCGGTAGTCACGCCTCCGGAGATCTCGACGAATTCATTAAAGAATGAAGATTCTTCGGAAGATATTGTTTTTGACGTTGCAGGTATTGAAGGAATCGCCGTATTCGTAATTGTGACAGTTATTGTACCTCTGTCTCCTGGCATTAGAATCGCGGGTTCTACAACATAATCTGATATTATCAGCGCGGGTTCCAATCCAGTACTCGCAACAACAATCGGAGTTGTAACAAATACTGCCATAATCAACAATAAACCGAGGATATAACCAATACGGGTCATAATCTGACCCTGTTGTTTGTACTCAATGCTAATAAGCTTTAGGGTTTAGATGGGACTGTTGATAGGTATTTTTAATATATCTTTGTAGTTTAAAATCCACCCGTAAAAAATGCAATCAATCCGAATAACATTGCTATTATGGTTGTCTTTCTGAGTCCATTTATTGTATCCCTGTCTTCGGATCCAAAGAGTTTCAGGCAAGAATATATGAATGTAATATCTGCCAGGCAAACTAAGACAAGATATCGATAGTTTCTAAAGCCACCGAGATCATAAATGAAGGGTAAAAGGCTAAGGAGTACGGAAGTAAGATAAAGGATTACAGATACAGTACCTGCTCTCTTCACCCCATAAACTCTTGCTATCGTTTTCACATCTCTCAAGGCATCACCTTCTACATCGATTATCCCCTTCATGATCTCCCGACCAAGCCCCGCAAGGAATGTAATCATAGAAAGTATGATCAGGACAGCAGCACCCTTCTGAAAGATAAAGCCTCCGAAGACGAAGGGTACCGACATCGTGAAGGCGATGTATATGTTCCCAAATATTCCTGACTCTTTCAACTTTACATCGTAGAAGATCCCAAAGAGAGCGGTAACAAGTGCAATTGAGAAGCACCATATATTGATAAAAGCCGAAAAGACGATTCCAATTATCACCGTAAGGACTCCCAAGAAGAAAGCTGTCTTCGGATCAATATCCCCTCTTACAAGTGGTCTATCAAATCTCTTGTTTGCCCTATCCACCTCGATATCATAATAATCATTGAGCGAGAACGTTCCCACCTCGATGAATAGTGCAGTAAAAAAACCAAGGAAAATAGGAGTAAACGATGAGATATTTCCGGCAATAACGACACCAATAAGGACTGCGAAGCCGAGCATAAATCCGTGCCCCAGGCGAGTCAACTGCCAGTACGCTTTTAACTTGCTTTGCTTTTCCATTTGATATCACCTAGGCACTGCCTGTGCAAATCTTCTGAGTCTCTTCAGTGCGTTCAATCGTTCTTTATCTTCAATCTTTGCATCCTGTAATGCTGTTCTTAGTATCTCGGTCGACTCATCCATAGCCTTCCTATCAACCGGATAGGGGACACCATCCTTACCACCAAAAGCAAAAGAGTACTTTACCGGGTCTTTCCAGCTTGCGCGTTCACCATAGATCAGATCGCACACAAGAGAAAGACCACGAACGGTCGCGGGACCTATTCCACTTATCCCGATCATCTCCTCATAATCCTTGGGCTGGATCTCGTATGCTCTTTTGAGGGCTACCCAGTTCACCCTCTTTGGAAGTTTGTATGCAGGTACCTCCCCTCCCAATCCTTCCGAACCCTCGTCAGTCCAGGAAAGTAGACTCGCCTGACCCCCAGGACGGATGGTCTCATAGATCCTCTTCAACCAGTCAGTATTCTCGCTAACAAGATCTACTGAGACATCTCTTGCACCTGCACTATCCTTTGAGACCATATTTAGCACTTCTTCATGAGTCCTATCACAGATTATCCCATTATGTGGTTCACAGACAAAATCCTTGACACCATCAGACCACTGGTACCGCCTTGCATACCCTTCATCAGTATTCATCCCCTGTTGGATTACGGCCCACGATCCTTTCTCCGATAGGATCAGTGAGTGATGATACAGTCTGTATCCGTCTTGAATCGTTGCGTTGTCGACCTTGGCACATATCTTGCTTGCATACTTCGCAGACTCTATCTTCTCTTCATTAAGCCCGAATTTATCTCCAAAGGTGGAAATACCTGAAATCGTCTTTTTGGAAGCTTTTCCCTTCCCTCCCACCACGCAGAAGCCGAGTTTCTCCGGATCTATTGCAGATTTCAGAACTCCGCAGACGACTGTTGTTGTGCCGCTGCTGTGCCAGTCATATGCCAGTGTGCATGACAGGGCCTGAAACCAGTATGGATCTGCAAGTCTTCTGACAACCTCTTCTGTCCCATACTCATCGACAATAACTTCGAATATCTGAGCTGATAGGTCTTTCATCCGGTTCAAGAGCCAGTGAGGTGCTTTTCCACCATGAAGTGGGAGGTCGGTTACGCCTGATCTTTTCAGAGGAGATCACCAATTCTAACCTTGAAGGGCTGTGATATTAAATCTATTGTGATACGTTATGAGTTATTACAAAACTGTTATAACAGATTAAAAGTATAACGTCAGCCCCATAAAGAGAGCCCTGTAATATCATCGTAAGACCTAACAAGCCTCGGTCCTTCTAGTTCTCTTAAATATAATTCACAAGCAAATATTTTCCCCTTCTCAAAATGCCCGGAGTAGGTCTTACCACTTCTTTCGGAGAGTGTGGCATGTGCATGTGCAAAGATCTCTGCTTCTTTTATCGAGATATTCCCAACAAGGTTTGCGATCTCAAGTGGACCATCCAACTTATTTTTTATGTACTCTTTTCTTGCTTGATCGTAGTATGATATCTCCGCTTCTTTGAGTGCCCCGATTCCCGTAAAGATACCGAGTGTTATCTCATTTGAATTTGCAAGATCAATGATTGAACCGAGCAGATCGGCATTGTGATCCATTCTAACAAGAAATTCACGACCAACTTTCACTTCTACTACCTTCATAGTTCCTTGAACGCTCTTCAAAAAGTTAAATTTTACACAGTTAGAGTATAAGAAGTTATTAATGACCTATGCATCTGATAGGGTAGTCAGGACTGGGTAATAAAAAAAGAAGTGTTAAGCCCAATTAGTCACAAAGAGAATATTCACTTTTTTAAGGGAGTAATACTCAATGTTTGACCCGGACCTAATAAGAAATGTTCCCGGATGGGAGGATGCACCGGTTCCATTATGCCACGGTGGCGACCCCAGGGCACTTGCGTTCTGTTGTGATCCTAGATATCCACTAACACATGAGGCAAGGTGTGCTGTTATCAGAACTCTCGATGAGATCGGCCTTTCAAAGGAAGAATATATAAAGATAAAAGAGAATTTTTCAGAAGAGATGGGATGGTCAAACGACCATTCGTGCTTTGGCTCCTTATCATTCTGTTGTCTCAGGTCAAAGGGGTGTCACAGAAGGGATCCAGAGGTTCTACGGCTTTGTGAGGGCTTCGAAGATTATTATAAGAGTAAGTGTAGACTTGCGGTAAGGATTCTCAAATCAGCAAAAAATAAAGAGCTCGTTGAGCCTTATATAAATCACGAGGAAGAGAGATTAAAGTAGCAGTAACCCATATAGCATTAACGACAATCGGGTCTGCTTTTTGATATCAATCGATACAAAGACTTCATCTGATCTTCTCAAAGTCTTTATCTATACATCCTCTTTGAGACGTCGCTTACTGATTCATTCACTTTATGGATAACGACGTTGAGTTTCTTATCAACCGAGTCCTCAACGCTCTTCACACTGATCCTAAGCGCCCTCTCCTTCTCTTCTATCTCTTGTTCCATCCTAATAAGGCGCTGATTGATGTTGATCAGTAAGGCGGCTAGTGAGAGCATCAGGATGACAGCAGAGAAGACGATTAAATAATCTTGCTTACTGTAAAGCATCATCCATCGTATTGTGAGCGTCGCTGCTGTTGTGGCCATAACCACAGTGAATATTACATTTATCGGCTCTATCTTGAATTCCATATAGTCCACCCCTGGGAAGTCTAGTTCCAATATATTTTACTTTGTATATAAAGTTTCACTAAATCTATATAACAAAGAACACATTTCAAAACCCTCAAGATCGTAATAATTGACAAATTGGATCGGTCACGAGACAAAAACCAAAGCTTTCAAACCTAACCATAACCCTTTTAAAAGACCCTATTCACGCATTGCATCTTTTTATTTTCATAGTATCCTCCGATATAAAAATTGGGTTTACTCATTAAATTTTGTCAGGAAATTTTTCGACGGTTTACAGATACATCCGTTGACATTTTTCTAATGAACGGAACCTAATATCCACTGTTATAAGATGTTAACCCGACCCCTAAATAAATCGCCAAACATCCTTATTCTATTAATTTATCCAAGAAATGCCCGTATAGCAATTAAAAATTCCTCTTGGGATGCTCTATACTCTTTATCTTTCTTTGGAAACTGATCATCAAATTTTTCAACTTCGGAAGCATCTATCTCATACGCTGAACTGTAATAAAATTTCCACTTCTTTTCTTCAAAAATTCCTTTTTCAAGCTCAAGTGCCAGTTGGGCATATGGAAACTTTCCTTCACTATTGCTTATATTGAGATCAATGGAATTTTTAAAGCCATGTTTACAATAATTGTGAGGGTGACCAAGAATGATGATTGCATTCAATTTATTTTTTAAAGCAATCTCTTTTGTGTGTTTTATTAGTGCAGTACCGATACCCTTTCTCTGATATTCAGGTAAAACGGATAGAGGTCCGAAGGTAATTGTTTCAATTTTATTTTGATCTTCATCTACTACAAATGATTTTGTGTACATTATATTACCAACAACTTTACCTTCAATTTCAGCAACATAATCCAACTCTCGGATAAAATCAGGATGTTTCCTTAAGCAATGTACAAGATAATGCTCTTCGCATCCTGGCACATTTAAATTCCAAAATGCTTCCCTTGTAATCTCTTCAACAACTCGATAGTCGGTCTCTTCTTCTCTTCGAATATTTATATCCATTTAAATCATCCTTTCTATGATTTATAAAATTAATTTGTCCGGTTAATTTCGCACAACGTATTTGTAAGATAACTCAAGATCCATTTAGACAGATCCTCTTCTGAAGCTTCAAGGGATTCTTCCTTAAAAGTTCCTCTTGGATCCTCTTCAGATAAGCTGGCACAAATAGCCACCTTGGGATTAAAATCGTCTGTTATGATCTCATCTGGACTTTGAGTATTTTATTAACGATCAAACTTGCCTCAGCCTCTCTTGAAACATTTAAAACATGACAGTTTGTAATATTGTGCCATTATCCCCCTTTCGAAAAGTTATCTCAAGAAAACTCCCATTTTCCCTCGCAAAATCAGCCTCTTCGAGTGTGTTTTTTATCCAGATGTACAAGGATATCACCATCTGCTCCAGCTTTATTAGCCCTAATAGCATGTCCATTTTTTTGAGAGTTTTTCGTAATGGGTTTAAAGAAAAAGATAAAGCCTTCTTTTTCCAATTATTTCCCGATGAAGATTGATGAACTGGGGATTTCAAGAGAAGTGATTGAGCACTATCAGATGTCAGGCATTAACGAGCTTTACCCACCCCAAGGAGAAGCTGTTAAAATGGGACTTCTCTTAGGAAAGAATATCATGGCTGCTGTTCCTACTGCAAGCGGTAAGACGTTGATTGCAGAGCTTGCTATGCTCCATTCCGTTCTTGATGGGGGAAAAGCAATATATATTGTCCCTCTCCGCGCGCTTGCTTCTGAGAAATTCGAGCGGTTCTCCCAGTTCAGATCTCTTGGAATTAAAGTCGGAATCTCAACAGGAGATCTTGATACAAGGGATGATTACTTAGGTTCAAACGATATAATTGTTGTCACATCGGAGAAGATGGATTCGCTCATGAGAAATGATGTGGCATGGGTAAGAGAGATCACGGTAATTGTGATTGATGAAATACACCTGATAGATTCGGCAAACAGGGGGCCAACACTTGAGATTGCTATTGCAAAACTGAGAAGAGCAAATCCAAATGCGCATATCCTTGCACTGAGTGCAACGATAAGTAATGCAGATGAAATAGCAAAATGGCTCGATGCTGTATCAATAACAAGCGATTGGAGGCCAGTAGACCTAAAAGAAGGTGTTCTCTACGACGGTATGATCCACTTTGGGGATGAAAAAAGACCCATATTTGACCACAAGGACGGGACTATCTCGCTTGTGATGGATACCTTAAAAGATGGTGGACAGTGTCTTGTCTTCGAAAGTACTCGAAGATTTTCAGAGAAGACCGCTGAGAAGATAGGAAAAGCAGTAGTAAAAGTGCTTGAAGACGATACGAGAGAGAAATTAAAAGATATTGGTAACGAGATAAGAGCATCAAGTGGGACTGAACTCGGTGAACGGCTGGCAAAGACCGTTGAGAACGGTAGTGCGTTTCATCATGCAGGTCTGAAAACCGAACATAGGAGGCTAGTTGAGAGCGGATTCAAGGACAACCTAATCAAAATAATCACAAGTACCCCTACACTCGCAGCAGGAATTAATCTGCCTGCGAGGCGAGTCGTAATAAAGAACTACAGAAGATATGAACCAAACCGTGGATCTGTCCCTATTCCTGTTCTTGAGTATAAACAGATGTGCGGAAGAGCAGGTCGTCCTGAGCTTGACCCATACGGAGAATCGGTTTTGATCGCAAAAGGGCCAGAAGAGTTAGATTGGCTTATGAATAACTACGTAAATGGAAGAATAGAGGATATCTGGTCTAAACTCGGTACTGAAAACGCACTCAGAACACACATACTCTCACTTATTGCAGGTAGGGTAGCAGAGACTCGCTCTGAACTTATGAAATTTCTTGGAGAGACTTTCTATGCATTTCAGCAGAACACTTGGGACCTAGAACGGATTGTAGATAAGATGCTTCATATGCTCTATGAGAAGGATATGATTTGTGAGAGTAACTTAAATCAAGGCATAGCTGCAACCGAACTTGGAAGACTTGTTTCTAGGTTGTATATTGACCCACTCTCAGCTTCTACGATCATTGAAGGGCTAAAAGCACGTCCATCAGTTCCTGACATTGGACTTTTGCACCTTATATGCAAGACTCCTGACATAAATCTCCTATATCTGAAGAGCAAAGATTACTCGTGGATACGAGATTATGTATATGATAACTATAACAAGTTCGTAGAGGTTCCAGATGAGTTCAGTAATGATTTCGAGTGGTTCCTCTCCGAAGTGAAGACAGCTGTTTTGATAAATGACTGGATAACTGAGAAGGAAGAGAATGAGATAACCCTTAAGTTTGGAGTGGGACCAGGGGATATCAGAAGTATCGTAGAGATCTCGGAATGGATGATGCACTCTACGGTTCAGTTATCAAATTTCCTTAGATTAGAGACAACACCTATGGCAAGAGAGCTTTCTATTAGGATTAAGTATGGTGTAGAGAGGGAGCTACTTGATCTACTCAGGATAAGAGGAGTAGGAAGAGTTCGTGCAAGAAGACTCTACAATGCAGGATATAATAGCGTTGGAATGCTCAGAGATGCAAATTTAAGAGATCTAAAGCGGATAGTGGGCGATAAGATTGCTGAGAATATTAAAAGAGAGATAACAGTTTAGGAGGTCTGGTTTATGTGTGGATGGGACGTTCCGGAAGAGGAAAACGACCGGATGAATAAGTTGATTGGAAAAAAAGTGAAAGATGCTTACTGTTTGAGGCCATACAAGGGGTATACACAATACGTAATTGAGTTCGATGATGGCAGAAAAATTTTATGGAGATACGCAGGCGATGCCTGCGATGTGGAATTTTCAGAAAGGTTAGAGTAACCCGATACTCTGCAATTCAGTTACGATCTTCTCGACAGCAACCGTGGCATCACTTATGCTCTTGCCACCAGTGATTACTATCTTACCTGATCCGAATATTAGTACGACCACCTTCGGGTCGGTAAGCCTGTAAACAAGCCCGGGGAACATCTCAGGTTCATACTCGACATTCTCAAGACCCAGACCTACTGCAATCGCGTTCAGATCAATTAGATGGCTACCAAGTACTGCAGTTGCAACAATGTTTTGGACCTTAACCTCATAATCTTTGATCACATCGATATCCATACTTCTCATTTTATCAAAGACTTTCTCAAGGCCGGTGTGAACGTCCTCTACACTCTTTGCTCCGGTACATACGATCTTACCAGATTTGAATATCAAGGCAGCAACTTTCGGATCCTTTGTCCTGTATACTATTCCCGGAAACCGTTCCCTATCATACTCTGCATCTTCAACGAGGGATGCAAATCTTTTAAGGTCTATTTCCTGCTGTATATTTGTCGAAGCCACAACATTCTCGATCTTTATAGAATACTTTTGCGAAGGATCTTCTTCCATATTCATTGCCCCCCAATCCTAACCAAGGCTATTTCGATATCTGTTTGGTATATCTGTTCAAGATATGAATTAAAGTATATAATAGTATTGGTTAAATAGGGGGATTTTTTTAACAATTGCCAAATATTGAGATTATATTCGACGGTTTTATATTTCAACGATACGACCACACTTTTAATTGAGATTGTGGTAGAATGAGTGAGCATATATTCGAGCTTAATGGCAAGGTTGTCGCCGTGGTAAGGGATGGTAGTGTGACTGAGATCAAAGGACCATTGAAGCTCGAGTATTGTCCGCTCCAACACTCCATTCGTGGTGTCGAAAAGATAACAAAAGATACAATTAAAGAGAGTATCGAGGGCAGGATAAAGGCCTTTGGCATGTGTACCGAAGATAGAATAATTGAGATCAAACCGGACTTTGTAGATTTCGGCACCTCAGAAATAATGGCTTGCGCGATGGAATCAGATATGATAGACGCAGCAGTTGAGCCCTGTGATGGTGCAGGTACGGTAATTGCAATTGATCCTAGGATTGTACAGGGAATCGGTGGGATAATGTCGGGTCTTGTGAAGACAACGCCGATACCGAAGTTGATAGATAGACTTGAGAAGAGAGGATCCATAGTAATAGATCCCAAAGGTGCGAAGATAGATCAGAAGGAAGGTCTGAAGGTGGCCTTTGATAGGGGATATAAGGATGTTTCCGTCACCGTTTCAAAGCTAGAGGAGGCTAAGGTCTGTAGGGAGATTGAAGAGGAGGTAGATGGGAGGGCCGTGCTCTTTGGAGTTCATACAAGCGGTATGAGTGAGAATGAAGTAAAAGAGTTCGTCGATCTGATCGATGTGACAACCTCTTGTGCGTCAAAAAAAATTCGTGAAGTGGCGGATAAGGCCCTTGTGCAGGTGGGAAACGGTATTCCTGTATATGCATTCTCAGAGACCGGAAAGGATATCGTTCTGAACAGAATAAGCTATATGAAATCACAGGTTCTGATAAAGACCTGTGAACTGCCAGAACTACCTGAAGCAAGACAACCCAGGCCCTTACTTTAGGTTTTACTCTTACAATTAGGGCGAGAGTCCGGCATTAAAAAGTCCGGTCCTCTCATCGAGTTCGAAGATTATGTTCATACTTTGAATAGCCTGTCCTGATGCCCCTTTTACTAAATTATCGATTGCTGATACAACCACAATCCTGTCACTATCTTCCTCCACCTCAAAGCCGATATCGCAGAAGTTCGATCCGCGAACAGATTGAAGAGTCGGAACCGCGCCGAGTCGTATGAAAGGCTTATCCTTATAGGACTCCTGGTAAATTGACTCGATTTCAACTTCGCCTATATTCTCCTTCACAAAGACGTGAGCTGTCGTGAGTATACCTCGCATCGCAGGGATAACGTGAGGTGTGAAGCTGATCCGGGCATCTCCAAGGCGACCTAGCTCCTGTACGATCTCAGCTTTATGCCTGTGCGTTGTCATCTTGTAAGGGACGATATTTTCTGCAAGATTGGGGTAATGTGAGGTGATTGTAGGATCTACGCCAGATCCTGTGATGCCTGATTTTGAGTCGAATACTACCCTTCCTAAGATTCCCTTCTCTGCAAGCGGGGCAACCGCAAGCACCGCACCAGTCGGATAACATCCGGGGTTTGCAACAAGTTTTGCTTCTGAGATCTCAGGATGCAGCTCGCAGAGCCCGTAAACGGCATCTCTTTTATCCGCTTTCCCCGGGTATACCCTCTCGTACTCCTCTGGCTTTAACCTGTAATCAGCACTTAGATCGATTACCACTACACCGTTTTCAATCAGTTCCGGCACGTACTCCGAAGCTGTTCCATGGGGAACTGCAGTGAAGACGATATCCGATTCATCCGCAACTTTTGAAGTCTCAATGCCTTCATAGACCAGATCAGTGATCCCTTTAAGATGCGTATATACATCACCAACCCTCTTCCCTTCAAAACGGCGTGAGGTTACAACCTTTATCTCGGCTTCAGGGTGAAAGGAGAGTAAACGTATGAGTTCGGCACCTGTATATCCGGATCCGCCGATTATACCAACATCGATCATGTGATTTAATAGTACTTCCTCACAAAATGAACCTTTCGGCTCAAATCTTCACCTTCTCAACCACTTTTATCTCGGATATTCTCGTCGCTGGATAGTTGCCGCTTGCGTCTTTCTCTGCCGATTTTACCATATCCCATATGGTAAGTAAAGCAACACTTGCTCCGCAGAGGGCGTCCATCTCAACACCGGTCTTCCCTACAGATTTTACTGTAACGGTCACTTCGATTATATCTTCATCTATCTTAAAATCAACATCAATTCCGGTTATTGGAATCTGGTGGCAGAGCGGAATCATTCCGGGAGTGTTCTTCACAGCCATGACGGCCGCAAGCCTTGCAGATTCAAGAACGTTACCTTTCTCTACATTCCCATCCTTTATTGCATCAATCGTACTACTCTTCAGCCGGATATTTCCTGAGGCTGTCGCTCTTCTCAACTGATCATCCTTTTCAGAGATGTCTACCATTGCAAGCTTCCCATCCTTAATATGAGTGAACATTCT
>JAXHTN010000040.1:0-12154 GCA_034190145.1 Halobacteriota archaeon
GTCCATAGATAAGATCAATGATCTGAAGAAGAGAAAGGACGAATGGATCGAAGAGATGCTAAAGGAAGGTAAAATTAATGATTACACCGAATGGCACCGTCTTTTATGGAAAACAATGCAGAACAAGAGGAGAAGAGATATTCTTGCCTTTATTGGAGATGGAAAGAGCTCAAGCGAGATAATGGAAGCTTTCAATATGGATCTCCAAGATACAAAGATCCATCTGGGGATGCTCGAGAGTGCCCTATACATAGAACGATCTGAAAAAGATGAAGATGCATATTATACACTGACGCCACTTGGCGAGGATTGAATAGAAGTTTATCAGATCCCTATCTCAAAGAACTTTAAAGCGTTATTTGTGGTATATTCGGCTAATTTTTCTTCAGTCGTCCCTTTGAGCTTTGAAACATAGCTTAAAGCTTTTACAAGATCAGCTGGTTCGTAACCCTTCGCCGGTGAATCGGTCTCAAGCATCAACCTATCTAAAGAAACGATCTTGATTGCCGATCTGTGCTCTTCTCTTTCAACAATAGAAGGTGTTGCGGATACAAAGTAGCCCCTATCCAATATACCTCGAAGAGTATCAAGTGGTCCGCTGTACCAATGAAAGACACCCCTTTTTACTCCAAGATCTCTTAGTATCGCAAGGGCGTCACTATGGGAACCTTCGCCTCTTGTATGTATAATCACCGGTTTCTCATACTCTAAGGCAATCTTTAGAAGCTCTTTGAAGACCTTCTTTTGAAAAGCCCTATCTGCACTCAAGAGGTAATCAAGACCGATTTCACCAACGGCAACAGAATTTTTTATATTGTTCCTGATAAAGTCCAAACTTTTTTTCAGATCGCTATCAATTGAAAATGGATGCATACCGAGTGCAGCAAAGACAAAACCACCATATGACTCTGATATCTGCAGAATTTTCTGATTTGACTTTTGATTCATACCCACGGCTACAATTGCGATGATACCAATTGATTTTGCTCTACTTATGGCATCATCTAATGATTTCATCTGATCCAGATGGGCATGAGTGTCAATTAGCTTCATACTCGAACTTATTCCTATTTTCACATAAAAGATTAAAAGTGTCGCAAATGGGGTGAGTGTAAGAAGAAAGAGTGATTACCACTCAATCTTAATAGAGAAAATGTGAGAATCCGCAGAGATCGATATCTAAAGATTGGTGCGTTTTTTATTCTTCTTACAATAATTCTAATTGCAGGTTGTCTCAGCGTTGACACATCAGAAAAAGGCCCATATTCTAATCCCAGTTTAATCGAAGGTTCGATTCACTCCGGAGGCCTGGAAAGGAGTTATCTTATCAACGTACCCAGTTCATACGAGGGAGATAGCTCCATGCCACTTGTTATCGCCCTTCACGGAAGTGGCGGGACAGGAAGGGATATGGTGATGCTCACACTTGGAGGTCTTAACAGACTTTCAGAGGAGGAGGGATTTATAATCGTTTATCCAGATGCAATTGGAAGACACTGGAACAGCGGCAGGGATGATGTGGCCTACAACCCATCGATAAAAGATGTCGATGATGTCGCATTTATCTCGGATTTGATCGACCATATCGCTTCAGAGTACAATACTTCCGAAGGGCGAGTTTATGTCACAGGCATGTCAAATGGTGGGTTCATGTCTCATCGTCTTGCCTGCGAGATACCTGAGAAGATAACGGCTATCGCTCCGGTTGTTGGGGGGATGCGTGAAGAGTACGTTACAGATAACACCTCCTTGAAACCATTACCGGTTTTGATAATAAACTATGTGGACGATCCGATAGTTCCCTGGGAAGGTAGAGAGATCCGTCTGGGCAGAAGAAGCCTTGGAAACGTGTCATCAGTAAATCAGACAGTAAACTATTGGGTCTTGCGAAACAACTGCTCGGAAGAGAAGGTGGAAATTGTCTGGACGGCGAAAAGCACTTCGGAAGGAAGTGTCCTTTATAAAGTGGTTCATTATTCCAACTGTTCAGACTGCTCTGACGTGGTCTTATATGCAATCGAAGAAGGTGGCCATACCTGGCCTGGCGGTTATCAGCGTAGAACAGAAAGCACAACAGGAGAAGGCGAATTGGGTCTTGATGCAAATGAAGTAATCTGGAATTTCTTTAGGAATAAGTCTTCTGGTGATGTGTAGATGGAACGAAGAAGGATAGGCGTTGTGGTTCATGGTCCGGAGATTATTGATTCCGGCTGGGCGAAGAGAATAATTTGTCTATTGGAAAGAAGAGGTGAGGTAACTTCTCTTTTGGGCGGAACGATGGGTAGAACAGCGGTTATCGACGCATCTCTTGAGGATCTGATAGATATAACTAAGAGGCTTAAACCTAGCGAGTCGATAAAGATGTTATCGGGGGAAGCAAGCGAGATGTACCTTCTCAACTATGGGAAGTCGATGGAGACCGGACATGCTTTTTGTAGGATTGTTATGCATAACGTAGGGGAGCTAGAGATCCCTCTTGTACAAATAGAACGGCCGGGAGATGCTGACGGGACAGTTGTGCCTTGGACGAGCACTTCAAAAGAGTTGGCTGAGATTATTGCAAAAGATCTTGGACTCGATGTCAAAACGCCTCCACAGATCGAAAAAACAGTGAGAAGAGATGCTGATAGAGTATTTAGGAAATTGTCCGGTGTTTACACTGGTGAACTCATTCTTGTCAATGGGGTTGTTGTTGGGAGGGCAACCTCAAGAGATGTTGAGATTGTAACTGAAGCAGGACACATCTGTGAAATAATAGGTGGAGAGGTAAAAGAGCACGGTCTTGAGAAGATAAAAGAAGTAGATATTGAGAGTGCAATAATTAAGACCGGACTTCTGAGACGCTCGAAGGCAAGGCCAAGAGTCCTTGATAGAAAAAATAACAGCAAGGGGTGTATTGCTGTGATTATAGATCACTGCGCAGAAGAATCTTTTGAGATTTGCAAGGGGGCGGATATTGCAATTACTGTGGGGGATGACACGACAGATATTGCAGGAGATGTGATGTATAGGTTTGGTGTTCCCATAATCGGAATCACCGATGGAGATCTTGATAAGGTGGTTCGAGATACGCATATTACTCCAGGATCAACCGTAATTAGGCTTAAAAGTGGAACGGATGATATAGTTGGAATAAGGATAAAAGAAGAGATTTTCAAGGGTAAAGATTCTATTACAATAGATGACATGGAAGAGTTCAGAGAGCGTATTTTTGAGATCTGTAAAGGTGCAATCGAAGATGTCAGGACTTATTAGGTATGCCTATATATCATAAGGCAAAAGTAGGATATCTCGAGGTTTGATGATGGAAGATATAATGAAGAGGCTTCAGGTAAAGTATTCAGAGAAGATTGAAAGCAAGATAAGAGAGTATCTGCATCTTGTTGATGGGTATCCACAACTCAGTATTCCACTCATTGATTTCCTTGAGAGGGGCGGAAAAAGATTCAGACCCATAATGTGTCTTTTGAGCTGTGAGCTAATTGGGGGAGATTCCGATTCTGTTTTACCGATAGCAGCTTCCATTGAGATGTTTCACAACTTTAGCCTTATTCATGATGATATCGAAGATAGGGGTGACTTTCGCCGTAATAAGCTCGCACTTCACCTCCCTCCGAAGGGCGATGCTCTAGCGGAGATATCACATTGCCCTTACTGTGACAAGGTTATCAAGACACCCGAAGAGGCTGAGAGTATTCTAAATAGCGTTGGGGTAAAGAAGAATGATCTTCCTGAACCATACGGCCTCTCACACGCAATAAATTCAGGAGATGCCCTCTTACTCCTCTCCTCGATAGCTGCAAATGAGATATACTCGGCAGGCCGTGATGCAAAGGAGACACAAAAAGCCGTCGATGAGATATTCTTCGGTGTGCTCAATGTCTGCATGGGTCAGAGTAGAGATATCGATTCTTACGAGAAAAGATTCAGCAAAGAAGAGCTTACTGAAGAGGACGTTCTTGAGACTCTGAGGCTGAAGACGGGAATGCTTATATCTGCCGGGTGTAAAGCCGGGGCAATTATGGGTGGCGGAACAAAAGAAGAGATAGAGAGCCTGGGAAAGTTCTGCGAGGATATTAGTCTTGCATTTCAGCTACAGGACGACATATTAAACATTGATGTTCGCGGGACTGAATATGGAAAAGAGATCGGCGGAGACATAGAAGAGGGGAAACGCACACTGATCGTTGCTCACGCTCTTGGGACTCTAGAATATGAAAGAGAGCGCCTCTTGGATATACTCGATAGGAGAAATAACACTGAAGAGGAGAAGATGGAAGCAATTGGCATACTCAGAGATTGTGGAGCTATTGACTACGTAAGAGAGTATGCAGATATGATCCTTGATAGAGCAAAAGAGAGCCTTAAGATATTTCCAGACTCTCAAGCAAGAAGAGATCTGTTGGAACTATCTGATTTTCTTGTGAAGAGGGGTTACTAAAATCAGTACTTCGAAAGCTCCGGTATCGATTTTACGAGATCGCCTTTGACTTCGTTTGCATTTTTGTCAAGAAAGGACATCCCTTTCGGTGTGATTGCCCTACCTTCCTTGACCTTCCTTAGATATCCGGCCTTCTCTAATTGTTGAACAGCCTCTTGTATTACAGATCCACTACCTTTCACAAAACGGGCATCTCTGACGCCTTTTCTGTTCCTACCTCCATAAAAGGATCTCAACCTAGATACACCGATAGGACCATCCATATAAATTCTTCGAAGAATCGAAGCGCATCGTACAAACCACCAATCTTCAGAGATAGGTGGCATCTCGCGATCCAACCCGGTCTTGGCAAAGAGCGACCATTCAGGTGGCGTAATATTCTCATCCGATTTCAGCTCTTCAGCTACTTTTCTTATAATTTCATCAGCAGGTACATCATAAACTGTAGTCATAGTAAACTCCTCGTAGTTTGACCTAATAGATAATATATCTTATCATTACGTGAGATCTGTTGGTAACTTAAGCTCTATCAGTAGTTCTTTTGTGGGAGATCCGGCCTTTATGTCCCAGCCTCTCTCGGCATAATAATCATTTAAAAGATGATCAATATCTTCTTTTGTTATCTCTTTATTCCTGTAATAATCCATTATCTGTTTTACTCCATCCGGTGTGTCACGAGGTGTGAGCCAAATATTCGAGCAAGCATCATCTTCTCTTGTAAATCCCTCTCTCATGTTTAAAACCTTGTAAAGATTAAAAGCGCGCTCTCCACGCTCTCTGAGATCTTTTGCACTCAATTCAATTCCGGTTGCCGCCGAATAGATAGGAGCAAGCTTCTTCATATTGAGTGTAAGAAATGGTGGAATCGCGTAAACTATGCAGATACCAAGACTGTTCTGAACGGCCATCACATCCTCACATTGTTTTGCATAAATGGCACAATTGAAGTCACCATAATAATCAGTACTTGTAAAAATTCTATCGAAGAGGTCGCCATCGATGCCCATATTTCTAACATCTTCTTTCAAGACTTCAAGTGGCATCTTGGGAAGAGTGATTGCTGTCTGAGTCCCTCCATGATGCGGTCTTGGATTAGTGAAATAGGTGAACCTTTGAGGATCAAGCGTTGTGAACCTAATATCCTGGATGCAGTCAGCACCTCTCCTGATTCCTGTCCCGGGTGTGAACTCGTCAGGATCTGATCCCACCCTCTCCGAGATCGGGTACCAGCCTTCTGCAAGAAGATCTCCTATACCCTCTCTTTTCATGATCTTCTCAAAGAGGTTTTTGTAAGTCTCAAAATCTCGTTTAAGCTCCGGTTCACTGACCATGTCGTTATCAAGCTCACCATCTCCATATAGCTGAGTCACCCAGTTGACAATCCCACTTGTTGTGAGGCAGCATGTACCAGATCGGTTACAGATGTCAAGTAACTTAACAGACTCTTTGAAGTCTCTTAAACCCAGTCTCTGCCCCATCCTTGCCGGCATAAAGTAGGAGCCTGAAAAGGAGGTCAGTCCTTCAAACTCTCCATCCTTCAGTTGATAATCGACTCTGCACGCAAGCATACAGTTGGCACAAGATAGGTCCTGCTTTCTCATCTTGATCTTTATCCACTTCTGCTGGCCGTATAACTTCGTCCATTCCTTAAAACTCCAGTATCCCTCATTTGCAAGAGGTCCCTGAAGTGGCCAACCACTCATAATACCAAGCATACGAAATGGGCCGAGAACTGTGGAATGTGACTCTTCGATCTCCTTTCGGACCTCATTAACTAGACGAAGGTACTCTTTTGGATCTGCCACCTCAATTCCTTTTGATCCTTTAGTCACAATTGCTTTCAGATTCTTTGATCCCATCACTGCTCCAAACCCAAATTTCCCAAATGAGCCACAGTAATCTACAATCGACATTGCGTATCTGACCCTATTCTCCCCGGCCTGCCCTATTGCGATGACCCCACAATCACCATACTTACAATTGAGATAATCCGTAGTCTCGTATATATCCTTATTGCCCCAAAGGTCAGTTGCATCACATAACTCACAACCACAATCGGATATCTTTAGATAAACCGGTGCAGGGGCTTTCCCTGAAATAACAACGTGATCGAATCCTGAGTTTTTTAGCATGATACCAAATCTGTTACTTCCGGCAACACTGTTGTCGATGAAATGCCTCTTATCCTTTGATACAATCGGAGACCTATATGTACCAATAATCTTTGAAGCTCCGGGAATCAGAGTGCCAACCAGTGCTCCGGTTCCGATTATAATAGGGCTATCCTCGGAAAAAGGATCGGTCTTTGGTGTACTTTCATCATAAAAGAGCTTGTTGTTGATCCCCCAACCACCGATAAAATCTTCTATAAGCCCTTCATCAAGCGACCTTTCATAGATCTCTTCCTTACTTAGATCCACATGCAGTATTTTACCGGCATATCCGAACATAATAATTTCACCAATAACAATTTACTTTTACCAAATAATAAAAGATATAGAAGTGAGACATTTGATAATATTGTTATGGCTCCCGCATTATTGCGTATCGTGTACATATATTAAAAATAATGTTACATATTATTTATATAGGTGATCAGAACAACATTATATATGTACACTTTTGTATGAGTTTTTTAACGAGGGTGATGGATGGAGTAACATGGAAGAGGAAGAGAGGGAGCTACTTAGGCGATCGAATTCCTCTTTTCCTAACTCCATGAGTAATGTACATGGTGTATCCGTTACCGATGAATTCGTGGCCTCGCCTATAAAGTCTACTGGGATTGGTTTACTTGATAGTATTCTTGGCGGAGGCATTCCTGCCGGTTTTGTCACTTTTTTTTCAGCAGAAGCCGGTTCAATGTCAGAGGTTTTTTTGTATCAGTTCTCAACATCGAGAAAAACATACTACTTCACCACTACCAGGCGGCCGAAGTTTATAGCCCAAAACATCACGGATATGAACTTTGATGTCTCGAATATCACGTTTATCGACATCTATAGCCAGTATTATCTCGACAAGTTCGGAGAGATGATCGACAACGTCGGAAACGAATTCGTGGACAAAGAGATTGTCGACTTCATGGAGTATCAGCTGAAGAACCTAAGGTCTCAAGAAGACGAGGATTTTAATATAATCATTGACACTTTCTCCTTCTTTTTAGGGCTAAATGTCAATATCGGGAAGATACTGAGACTAACAAACCTGATATATGAAGTTACAAAGGATACAGGTGGTCTTTCATACCTCTATGTCTTGGATGATACCTGCGACGACAAGACTCAATCAGAGATTATGAACCTATGTGATGCGGTCTTCACCGTAAAACTGGAACGAGCAGGGGATAGAGTGGCAAGTAAACTATCGATACCCAAGATTAGAGGGAGGATGCCGGTAAACGATCTGATCAAGTTCAGAGTCTGTGACGGCGTTCAGATCGATACATCAAGAGATATCGCGTAAAAAAGGCGTTACCTTTCAAAAACTTAATACTTACAAGCAACTATCAATGCTGGATGGCAAGAAAAACCCTTGCAATTTTACTAATATCAGTCTTTGCGACATCGCTTGGATATGGTATAATTGCACCTCTTTTACCGCTCTATGCAGAAGACCTTGGCGCAACAGGTGTCTGGGTAGGCATTATATTTTCGGCTTTTGCGGCATCAAGGGCAATTGTCATGCCAATCATGGGAAGATTGTCAGATGAATACGGTAGAAGGAACTTTATCATCGTCGGGCTTCTTGCATATACTGTCTTTTCACTAAGTTACATCTTTGCTAGTTCTGTCTACACCCTCACCTTAATCAGACTTCTGCATGGTGTTGCTTCTGCTATTGTGACTCCCGTAGCGATGGCTTATTTGGGTGACATTGTACCTCCCGGACGCGAAGGTGAGTTCATGGGCAGGTTTAATACCTTTTTCTTCATCGGTTTTGCTCTTGGGCCACTGCTTGCCGGATACATTACCGAGAACTACTACATCGACATATCTTTTTACGTTATGGGGGGGCTTGGTGCTTTGGGCTTGTGCTTATCCGCTCTATTTCTTCCTGAGAGTCCGTCATACAAAAAAACGAAACAAGCGCCATTTGGCCTTCTCTTGAGGGATTCGTGTATGCAGGGAATATTTATACTCAGAGCGGTTCAGTCTATCGGGATTGCCGCATACATGTCCTTTTTACCAATCTATTCGCAGAGGATAGAACTTGCATATTCACAGATCGGACTACTGCTCGGTGTAACTTATATACTCTGGGCTATTATGAACCATCCTTTTGGAATACTCGCAGATAAGTATGACAGACCGATAATGATGGTATCAGGCAGCTTCATAATGGCTGTTGCAATATTCCTTATACCCTTCTCAACGACTTTTTTTGAGCTACTTGCAATCGTTCTTTCAAGGGCAGTCGGTGGCGCAATCGTCCTTGCAGCTGCAACAGCGATGACAACGCAGATAGGAAGAGAACACGGGATGGGCTCAACGATGGGGATATTCAATACATCGATGGCAGTTGGAATGCTTTTAGGCGGAGTGATATCAGGATCAGTGATGGATTACATAGGACTCAATTATGTATTTTATATGGCGTCCTTTTATTATATTCTTGGAGTATTCGCGTTCTGGTGGCTGGTTGTAGTGAGAGGAAAGAG
Source organism: Halobacteriota archaeon (assembly GCA_034190145.1). Taxonomy (GTDB): domain Archaea; phylum Halobacteriota; class Syntropharchaeia; order DAOWMC01; family DAOWMC01; genus JAXHTN01. The sequence continues at coordinate 9,102 of JAXHTN010000040.1, forward strand.
AGGGAATTAAAAAATCCCCTTCAAATCAGGTACTCTCAAACCTGTCTTCCAGTTTCTTTAAAACATTTGGAAGTGTTGTGTATTCCATATCTTCAAGAGGTAGTCTGTGAGGCTCAAATGGTCCGTGTCTTCTCATATAATCTGCGATCTCCTGGGCCTTTCTTCTTGCATGGTCATAAGCTGGATCATCAAAGAGATCAACCGGGCCGATAAGTGATCCGTTTGCAATCTGGAAACCGGCAGCAACAACCCTCGGAGGTCCGTCAAATCTAGTACATCTGGCATTCTCAAAGGATACAGGCATTAGAGGTCCGTTGTGAGATCCCCTCATCCAACCACTTACAAGGTGTGGGAAAGCAAACGGTTCGATCACTTCACCAAGTGCAGGTAGACCACTCTGGGCTCTGACAAGTCCTGCGGGATCATCCTTACCCACGTATTTTCCTGCTGACTGGAATAACTTCTCGGTACTTACAACAGCTACGGGTTCATCTGGCGGAAGTCCCGGATGATCTTCCTTTGGAAACACCCTCTTGATTACGTACCTTGATTTTGCACCTATGAGAGCGAGCAGATCATATGTCTCTTCAGGAAGGTTCATTATAACCTTTGTGTGCTCCATGATGTCCCAAACTTCGAATCTGAATCCGGCGTGCAAGCTTGGATCAACTATAAGTCCTGCTGTATTGAAAGGATCGGCAAACATTCTGTAGATTGGAAGATTGAACGCACCCGGTTCGGTCTTATCCATCATTAGTGCAACAAGAGGCTCACCTTTTCTCTCTGTAAACTCCATCTCGGCGACTCCTGGTCCCATTCCCTTGATATTACCGCTGAAAGCGTCCTTGAGAAGATCCTGACCTGCCCCATATAATTTCAACTCTTTTGCAACAGCTGTTGATTTTATAAAAACGTTCCATGCCAAGGCGTGAATCTCCTCGTTATCTTCGCCTTTTCTGTGCCCCATCACAAGTTCCAAGTCATCGCCCGCTGCAAGAACCTTGAAGTCTATGAGAAGTCCACTTTCTTTGGCCTCAGTCAAACCTTTCTCTGCAGTCTCCATCAGTCTTGGGTGGACTGATGCATGTCCCGGATATCCACCTACATCAGCTTTTATTAAGCTTATTGTTACTTTTTCAGTCATATTAGGTCTAATTTTTTATATCTTCACCAACACATATATCTTTTTTGCTACACCTTGTGATACAAAGGTCACACATTTTCAAATAGCAAAGAGAAGCGGTTTATGAGTATATTGTTTATGTAAATTTAAAAAATAAGGTCCAATGACCCACATATCAATGAGATATTTATCTCCCAACATATTACAATCTCTGAATACTGTTCAGGATTCTGTGAGCGACAGTATTATCCGGATTGAGATCAAGCAGTTTATTGGCTTCGGATATGGAGTCATCAGAGCATCCCAACCGGTAATAGGAAAGAGCAAGAGCTTCCCGAGGAAGCAACCAATTTGGTTTGGCCTCTAAAGCCCGATTTGCAGAGTCAATCGCTTCATCAAAATAATGTAATAAATAACATGCAGCAGCCCTTATACCAATTGCCCATGAATCGTCGTAATTGAAGACAAGCGCCATATCGGCTGCATGTAGTGCATCCTTCCCCTTACCCATACGTAGATATGCCTCAGCCTGTACGTCGTATGCCCGAACAAAGCCCGGATCAATTCTCAAAGCCTCACTGGCATCGTTAATTGCCTCTGAATATTTTCCGAGTGAGAGATTAGCAAGACCTCTTAATGCCCAGTTTGTTGCAGGGATTTGATTCCGCATCTCCATATCAAAGTCGAGCATCTCAATAGCCCGGAGTGGATCTCCTTGGAGGATCTCTTCTTGCATATCTTTGAGAAACTCCATCTCCGTATCCTTTACCCCGGCATCTGAGATTAAACCATATTTAGCACATATCTCCTCAGAGGTTAGCATTCTGTCGAGCTGGTTACTAAGATCCGCAATACGCTTATCGAAGCTCCCTTCAATCTTTTTTCTCGATGCCCTATCATCCGGATGTTCCATGAATTAATCCCTCCCTTAAAACATCTTTAAATAACAATATAAAATCCTGAATTTGAAATCAAACCACACTCCCGTACTTATCTATTGCTTCCTTGAGTATGATCTTCTTTTTGTATATTGCCGTACCGATGACAACACCGTTTGCTCCTGATGAGACCACTTTTTCAATATCTTCCATCTGGCTTATTCCACCCGCAACGATTACGGGGATATCGGTGGCTCTTACAAGATCTATGATAGGATCTAGCTGTATCCCACCTAGGAGTCCCTCGACATCGATGTTTGTGAATAGAAAACTTCCCACGAAGTCTCGACAATTTAAGGCAACCTCTATTGGGCTCAGACCGGACCCTTCAGTCCATCCTTCTATCTTAACTTCCCCGCCTTTACTATCGAGGGCAACCATTATTCTATCAGCCGAGAATTCATCTGCTAGTTTACTGGCCATCTCCGGGTTCTTAATCGCAGCGGTTCCGAGAATAACTCTGTCAACGCCGATATTAAGTAAACTGGAAGCGTCATCAAAAGTCCGGATACCTCCACCAACCTGTAAGGGCAACTCACTACTTCTTATGATCTCACGGATGATTCCGAGATTCCTGCGCCTCTCCTGAAAAGCCCCATCCAGGTCGATCAGATGTAACCTTTTTGCCCCTTGGCTTACCCAATGTTCTGCCATACCAACAGGGTCATCAAGGGAGACGATCTCACTTTCTTTCACCCCCTGTACAAGCTGCACACATCTTCCGTTCCTAAGATCGACTGCAGGTATAACCTCAAAACCCATGGAATACTCTTATCCCCCATTAAAATAATACTTTTTATAACATCTGAAGCCGAGGGCAGATAGGGACGAGATGACGAGGATAAAGAGATACCCAATAGGGTGTAACAAGATCGATGAGCTGCTTGGAGGTGGTTTTGAGGCAGGGACATTGACCCAGATGTACGGACAGGCCGGGAGCGGTAAGACCAATATCTGCATTCAACTGGCTATTGAGTCTGTCCGAAGCGGCA
>JAXHTN010000041.1:0-11943 GCA_034190145.1 Halobacteriota archaeon
CTTTGGTTCTGCTCATCAATCTACCGGAACCGTGGGCACATGACCCAAATGTCTCATCTCTACCAGTCTTCGTACCGGCAAGTAAGAAACTTCTCGTCCCCATAGAACCCGGAACAAGAACGGGCTGTCCAACAGTTCTATAGATCTCAGGAACCCTCTCATCACCTGAAGAGAATGCCCTTGTTGCACCTTTTCGGTGGACACACAACTTCCTCTTGGTACCATCTATTTCGTGGACCTCGGATTTTGCAATGTTATGAGCGACGTCGTAAACAAGATGCATCCCCATCTCCATTGCACTTCTCTTGAGGACATCTTCGAAAGTCTTTCGTATGAAGTACGTCCCTATCTGCCGGTTGGCCCAAGCATAGTTGGCACATGCACTCATAGCCTCAAAATAGTCCATTCCAAGATCCTGACTGAGATATGCACAAGCGAGCTCTCTTTCAAGATTTAATATATTTGAAAGTATTTTGTCCTCTCTCATCTCCCTTTCAAACTCCCTGAGATAATAAGAACAGACGCCATGTGAAAGTCCTCTGCCCCCCGTATGAAGTAATATGGCTACCTGGCCCACCTCATTTACCCCATAATTTTCAGCAATAGTTTGATTGAAGATCTCATCGACAACCTGTAACTCGAGAAAGTGATTTCCAGAACCCAGAGTACCAAGCTGCGGTTTTCCCCTCTTCTTTGATTTATCGTCTATCTTAGAAGGATCTGCTTCATTTAACCTACCACCATTCTCTGTTCGCAACAGATCCTCTTCCCAACCATACCCTTTCTCAACAACCCACTCAGAACCGTAGCTCAAGACATCATCGAGATCCCTTTGAGAAAGTCGGAGATTCCCCGATAGTCCGAGTCCCGCAGGAACATTTTTCAATAAACCGTCCAGTAATTCAGGTATGTATGTTCGTATCTCCTCTTCCAAAAGATCCGTCTTAATTAGCCTAACACCGCAATTGATATCGTAACCGACACCGCCTGGAGATATCACACCTCCGTCAAAATCACATGCCACAACACCACCTATTGGAAATCCATACCCCTGGTGTCCATCAGGCATTGTAAGAGAATACTTTACAATACCGGGCATAGAAGTTATGTTAATTGCTTGTTGTATCGTGAGATCAGTCTTTATCTTATCTAAGAGCTGTGAGCTTGCATAAAATCTCGCTGGAACCCTCATAAAATTCTTATAATCTGCTTCTATCTCCCATACATCATCACGAACTTTTTTCAGCGGAATCTCCATTTTATCACTTCAAACCTATTTAATCTAGAAAAAGTATCGAAGTGCCCTGACCCGGGTTCGAACCGGGGACAACCAGATCTTCAGTCTGGCGCTCTCCCAGACTGAGCTACCAGGGCATCTCTTTTTGCCGTATTGGTATAACCAGTAACACTATACAATAATATATATTTTTCTGTTAGGATTAGGGAACCAAATATTAAAAAACCAAACCCAGAAGGAACTTTCAGTTAAAATAATGCCACCTGCAACTATGCAGATGACCATTCAATTCAAACAATAAAATAATATTAATTAGAACTTTCTGATAATACTTCTATTAATATCTCTGAGGCCTATGTTTTTTATAACATTCTTGACAGTAGACGGGTCTGTTACCATCTGGTTTGAAGGGCACTTCTGCCTCCTGTCCACAATCTGAACAAGTTATCTTATGCATCTCTCTTGGGCCTCTGTTGTACCCTTGTCTTCTATTATCTCCATACATCTTTTACACATTCCTTATATGTACTTTAGAGATCTTGAAAAACCCGATTGTTAAAAACGCAATTTATTAGGTTCTGACGAATACCGAGTTACAAAATCCCCTTATACATCTTAATCATGCGCTGTAATATATAAATGTTTCCGTGATAACAGCTATTTCGTCATTGACATCATTTTTTGTAATCAATTTTCAATTTTATGGATTTTCACATGTATTATCATGTTCATATAAAGAACGTGAAAATCACATATGCTATAGTCAACATGATCAAGGAATGCTTTAGGCCTGCTAATACCTTCCCCTCCCCCATTTGACCGGCAACGAATCCAGAACATACACCTTGTATCAATGCCGCATGGAAGAAAATTCTGTAGTAGAACTCTGCATCAAAAGATTGTAACATCATCCCTCCACCACCGCCTGCACCTTGGACATTCTCCCCTGCGTCTGCCATCACAGGTAAAAAAGATGAACTGAGGATATAGATTACTATGGTGAAGACCATAAAAGACATGAATATGATAACAACATAAATGAGCATGTTTACGCTCCTTTCACGCTCTAGAATCTGTGTTGTCCTAGCATCTTTTGATGTGATCTCTAGGACATCTTTGATATCCCCACTGCTCTTGAATGCCTCAGTCAAAAGCGTTACAGTCCTGGCAACAGATGGCATCTTGAGTCTATTTGCAAATCTCACGAACGCATCATTTACACCGAGCCCCCAGTCTATGTCATTCCAGATCTTCTTTACTTCAGGAGTAATCGATCCAGAGTCTGATTTTGACATAAGTTCTATCGATTGTGTAAGCGTCATTCCTATCTCGTTGGTAATCGCCAGTCGGTGTAAAAAGTCCGGGATCTCTCTTTTTACCCTCTTCTCCCTTCTTGACTTAGATTCATAAAGTATTGCCAAGGGAAGTATAAGTATATAGGCTGCAAGTACAAGATAACCATCAATAACAAATCCGGGATACCCGTAGCCCATATATATCTGATAAGCAAGCATTCCAATTGCTATGGGTGCAGTTATAATTAAAACTTTAAGAGGGTCTTCCTTGATCGGTTTGATCGGATTTTTCAGTGTTTCTCTAAAAGATGCACCTTTAATACCTTTATCAAGCAGAGTAAAAAACTCAGTCTCTTCATTGTCATCAGGTATTTTAACTTCGCTTTCGTACTTTGTTTCAGCATCGAGCGGTATAAATTTACCCGTCTCAGTCGGAGTCATAATATATATCATAAATACAAACATGAAAGAACCGATTGGGATCATCATATAAATTATCGCATACAGCGCCATTGTCTCTGCCGATCCCATTACCGACATAACTGTCTGGATTACTATAATAAAGAGAGGGCCTGCAACAAAAGCAGTAACATAAGATTCGGCTATTAGTTCAAGTGTTGCAAGAAATCCCTTCTGATCCATTATTGCTGCTTCGAGGTACTCATCTGATTTATCCGCGAAGAAAGCCACGATATCTCCACCACTATCTATTACAGTTAGAAGGCTGTGAATAAGTTCCTGAAACTTAAGAGATGGTGTTGTCTCTATTGAGTTTTGAAGGGCAGTTCTCAAGTCATACCCAAAGAACTCTAAATCCCTAATGATTGATGCAGCTTCTTTTGATACTTCACCATATGTATCTTCACTATCTGCAAGTGATTTGAATACCTCTAGGACGTTCATTCCACCTCTACTCAATGCATACATAAAGGTAACAGAGTATGGTAGTATCTTGTCTATTGAACTTTTCCTACTATTTGCCCTTATAGATGGAATAGCCCTCATAATAAGGTAAGTCACCCCACCAACCCCTGATATGCATAATATTATTATGAGTAAGACGACGAAGGTCTCTCTGTACTCAAATATCCATGCAGATTCCTGTGAGACCTGGACTTTTGTTATCTGCTCCGGAAGTCCGATTACTTTTGTGTAAACATATGAGAGTATTGCTCCAATGATAGCACCTACAACACCTGTTATCAAGGAGTACAAGTATACAGAAGACATGTACATCTCATAGGACAATGGCATTTGTGCTTGTTTCAGCGATTTCTTGAGAGTATCATAACCGGAATTTTTTGTCCTGAGCCTACTACCAAATATCCTGAAAGCTATAGTTGCCATACTCATATCAAATCACCATTTCTTAAAACCACCATCTTCAGATTCGATTCTCTTCAAGACTTTTTCCGGATTGGCCTGGAATGCATAGATGATTGTCGCAACGTCCTCGAAGACGGTTATGTCATTTTGTACCATATACTCGAGAACAAACTGTCTTTGTTTCAGTTGTTCTTTTAACTGTTGTGAACTCCATGCTCTGCGTTTTCTTATCTCTTCAAGTGCATGGGACATGCCCACCTCCAGAAATTCATCGCCATTTGGATCCCACTTGTACACCTCTACGGTCTTAAGAACTTTTGTCATGGAGTCTATCTCAGTAATTTCAACCAATGCCATATTTCTCCTGACCCTCTTCCCATGAGAATAAGTTTGTGCCTGTACACTGACGAGATCAAGCGCCTCAATCATAGTTCTGGGAACACTTATCGGTGGGTTTTCAAGCCTATGAATTACCCGATCTACTGAATCTGCATGCATAGTTGAGAAGGTTGTGTGCCCGGTGGACATCGCCTGGAATAGTGTAAGTGCTTCCTTGCCCCTAACCTCACCAACTAGGAGATATTCGGGTCTCTGCCTCAAAGCAGCCCTTAACAACTCATACATGTCAATTGCACCGGAACCATCAGCTGTAAATGAATCTCTTGTCACACCCGGGATCCAATTGGGATGAGGTAATTGGAGCTCTCTGGTATCTTCAAGGGTAATCACTTTAGCCTTGTGTGGTATGAAGAGTGATACAGCGTTAAGTGAAGATGTCTTTCCAGAAGCAGTTCCACCGGAAAATATTAGACTTTTGTTGTTCTCAATACACAACCAGAGATATGCCATCTGAGCTGATGAGAATGTATTCCATTTTATCAAATCTATAGGTGTTATTGGAATATCCTTGAACTTCCTTATGGTGAATGTGCTACCGTTTGTTGTAATCTCACCACCCAGTGTCATCTGAATTCTGGACCCATCTGGCATTGTGGCGTCTACCATCGGTTCTGCAACTGATATATGTTTGCCACTCTTTTGGGCGAGTCTGATGATAAATGAGTTGAGATCTTCTGCACCAAAGACGATATTTGTCTGTATGTTTGTGTAATTCTTGTGGTACAGGAATACCGGAGAGTTCCACCCATTACAAGAGATATCCTCTATAAGACTGTCTTTCATAAGGGGAGAAATTTTGTTCGATTGGATATAGTCTCGTACAATGTAATAAAGGATTTTATAATAACCAAGCGGTTCGATAGGTATCGAGTAATCGACGATAATCTCCTTCACTTTCTCTTTCAAAACCTTCTCCTTATTATGGATTGATCCACTTATTCCAACAAGAACATCCTGCAACCTCCGTTTAATCTCAATCAAAAAACTCTCTTCAAACGGAGATAAAACGGGCTCTGCCATATAATATAAATATTCATTGTCGTTTTTATCGTACAATATCACAACAAATGCATAAGGCTCGTTGACCCAATATCTCTCAACCTCATCGTATCCCGGAATACCTTCAAAAGTAGTCAATTGGCCGTGATCTTCAGGGTTGTACTCCTCCATCTCAAATTTCTTCTCGAATAGTGAAGTCAGTTTCCTTAGGCCCTTTACCTCTTCCTCTTCTTCTGGTAGATATTCCTTCTGCTTCTCTTGGAGGTCTTTTATCTTCTTATCAAAATCATCAAGTAGCTTTTCGGCAAATATCTCTTTCAAATCATCTTTATTTGCCTCAAGTCCTTGCTCAAATAACTCTCTATCGAGCTCCCCCTCATCGATCGTGTCCTCTTGGGCATCCAAAAGTTCTTGATCATACTCTTCATTGCTGATATATGGTGTTATCTCATCAATTATTGCTTCTTCGTTCTCAGATATCGGTTTATCTGACGACTCGATATCTTCATCATCTAATTTTTCATCGTCCTCAGAAATAATGTCTTCAAGTGAAATGTAGATCACACCCGTTTATCGTCCATCAATAAAGCTATATAGAGCTTGAAATGGCCACGTATATATAAACTATGATCATGTGCAGTGGCATTTTCTAAAAAAACAAGTCCTTTTCAATCTGTTTTTGTAATAATTACAATATCACAAAAAAATGCTTTGTGACCATACAATATATATATCTGTTCGATTCTAGGTTATTACTGTATGGCGAGTATAATAGAGTGGATCACTTATCTGAGCAAGGATGAGTTGTATTTTATTCTTTTTATAATGCTCATTGAGATGATGATCATGTTATTCTTGATGACGATATACACTATCAAATCTCACACACGAATGAACTCACTTGAGAGGATAATGGCAAATATGATTGACCTGGAGTCAAACAAAATCAACGAACGTGCTTTAGCACCTTTGAGATGTGATCGAGAAGGTTCATCACCTTTAAAGCTTGATCTTGGTAAAATATCTGATCGTGTGAACTTTGCAAGAGAGGATATCTCTGCAAAGATTGTTCCCCTAAACATTGATGTTGTAGATACACAAGGTATTCCTGAGAGTATGGACGCCCTTACAAGGAAATACTCGCTGGAATCGATCACAATTGCTTCGGAAGATGGTATTTTAATTGCATCTTCCAGTATACGAGGGGATGAAGAAGCCGCAGAGTTTTCATTTATATTCCACGAGACACAAAAGATTAGGTCTACAAGTTTCATCTCTCTTATCGAGATAGGAGTATATATATACTCAATCGACTCAAGAGACGGTTCTATTCTTTGCATTATACGTTCAGAAAACAATGTGGATAAACATCGAATAATGAAGATTGGAGAAGACGCAAAGTCAATCCTAAAATGTTGGTTTGATATCGATGTCGCAAAAATTAGATGAACTACTTAAGAATAGGTTGAGTCATTCCTACATCGAAGCCGCTGCGATCGAGTATAAAGGAAAGATCTATAACATTGGAATCGGTTCGATAGACCAGTGGTTGATTGAGGAAATGAATGAGTTGATAAGCCGTACAACGTCAGTCTTACTCGAGACATCAAATCAACAGGTTTTCACATGTAAATTGGGAGATTTTACGATCATCATCGCTGCCAAGAAGATGGCTCCACTTAGTTTCCTCCGAAGCACATGTCGGAGTATACATCAGATTGTATCAGAAGACGGATGTATAAAAGAGAGGATAAAGTCTGAGGGAAAGGTAATCTCAAGTGAGAGTCGTATCTATATGCTCAAATCCTATGAGGTGCCCCAAGGGAAGATGATGCTTAAATCCACCATTCCTTTTATTAGCCCTGAAGTTGTGGTAAGTATGTTAAAAGATATTGAAGGATATATATGGGTAACTTCAGGGGATGTTAAAGGCCTTATCATTCTCGAAGATAACAAAATTACGACCTCTGTTAGTGACAGTGAATCTACCTATACAGGGGAAGAAGCTCTTACGAGGATCTATTCGCTCAAAGAAGGGGATATCGAATGCTATAAATTTGAAAGGTTGCCGGAAAGAAGCATTCAGGAGGGACTACAACTATTGGGGTTGGACGATGACTTCATTGATACAATAAATGAAGCGAAGAGATTGAGGCAACAATTAAGTAACACAATAAATGGAGGTGTTTGAAGATGGTTGAGAAAGTATTTACCATTGCTTCTGGAAAAGGTGGAACCGGAAAAACGACTACATCAGTTAATCTCGGTACTGCCCTTGCAATGCTTGGCAAGAGGACACTAATCATGGATGCGGATATTGGAATGGCGAATCTGGGACTGGTAATTGGAATGGAAAATTGTCCAATAACTCTGCATGAAGTCTTATCTGGAAAAGCCGAGATAGGGCAGGCGATCTATGAAGGGCCAAAGGGCTTGAAAGTCGTCCCAAGTGGGATATCTCTTCAGGGATTTCAGAACTCGGATCCGGAAAGATTGCGCGATGTCATGGCAAGCATTATTGAGAATACGGACTATATGTTGATCGATGCTCCGGCAGGAATTAGTAAGGACGCGATAATTCCAATGGCTATTGCAGATGAGGTTCTCTTGGTCGTGAATCCTGAGCTTTCATCGATGGCCGATGCCCTAAAGACAAAGGTACTCACAGAGATGGTTGGAGGATCTGTAGGAGGAATAATTCTGAACCGGGTCGGAACCGAAAAGAGCGAACTTACATCGAGTAAAGTGAGAGATCTTATCGGTGCAAAAGTTATTGGTGTTGTTCCAGAAGATACAAACGTCAGAACATCAGCAGCATTCAAGACACCAATTGTAGTTAGAACTGCAAACTCACCTGCCGCAATTGCTTTCAAAAGTATTGCCGCAACCATTGCAGGAGAGGATTTTGAAGGTGAGGTCAAGGTTGAGAAGAAAGAAGGTTTTGCTGATAGGCTTGCAAGGACACTCTTTGGAGGGAGGAAAAATGATTGAAGGTATACTTGTTATCGGTATACTTGTATGTTTGTGTCTGATTTATCTTATGCATTTGAGGATAAGACAACTCAGTACAGAACTTTTTAACATGAAGAACAGAATGGAACTCACAGACGATGAACTGGACAGGCTAGTAAAGGATATCGAAGACTTCAAACAACTGAAGATAGTTTGAAGAAATTGACCTTCATTCTAAGCCCTCTTGACAATTATATTTAGCGGGATGATCATGTTAAGCTTCTCAAGTCTATCAAAGAGCAATTCATAAAGCTCCGAATATATATCTTCGTCGGTCATTCTGAAGAGGATGCCTGCAGCATATATAAGAACAACATTCACTTCATCATCAACTGAGACGTACATTTTGCACACCCGGATATGTATTTTATGTGCGATCTCTTCAATGAGGTCCTTAAAGTGGTTTTCAAGATCAGAGGGGCGATCAATCCCGTTTTTTATGATGAGGTGTGATAGTCCTTCCATCTCTAGTAATTTGTTAAGACTATCCCTATCGACTCTGTTATCAATATCTTCAATTGATGCCCCATCCCCAATATCATCTATCAATGAATCGACTGGTCGTGGTTCTTCGATTGGCTCTTCTACAATCAGGTGTGACAAGCCTTCTATTTCAAGCATCAGTTTAAGACTTTCTCTGTCCACCTTACTGTGAATATCTTCCGCTAACACGTCCCCTTCAACATCTTTAATTGAAGATCCAGATAGCAGCGGTTCGCCTCCTCCGCATTCTTCTTCTACCTTGCAGATTCTATTGATCGTCATCAGGGGGTAGTTACCATCATCCTGATCTTCAAGTGTTTGAACCATATCCCAGATTGTAATAAGGGCAACACTTAAACCATACAGCGCCTCGACCTCGGTAGTATCATCTTCAGATGATTTGACATCTACTGAAACATCAACTGCATCTTCAGTAACCTTGAAATCGATCTTTATCCCTGTGACCTGCTTCATGCGGTTCATTGGAATGACTTCAGACGCTTTCTTTATAGCGAGGATTGCAGCAACTCTTGCAGATTCCAGGACATTCCCTTTTTCAATATTGTCTTCCCGGATGAGTTCAATCGTACTTTTATGTAGTTTTAGGATACCTGAAGCATTAACCATGATTAAAAGAGATTTCGCCCTACATTATTAAATAGTTAATGGGTACTAGGGAAATAGAATTTTAGGATTACGATCGAGTATCATACGGCCTCTGAAGTAATAATTATTATTTGAAGTATTTGTAAAGTGGGGAAAAAAGGCTTTTGTGCGATTTTCCTCGCTACCAACCCAAAATATTAAGTCGTCCTTAGACAAACATTCCACCTCAATAGATACACTTGTTGGATATGACACGTTAAGGGGAGTTTTGGAAATAATATCTCGTGAACTTTGGTTAATAATTACCAGATTTGACTTTGAATCAGAATAACTCTTCATTGTGCATTTTATATTCCCATTATCTTCGTCATAATGAAAAATGATATCCAATAGGATTTCCTGAGGCGATATATTCCTTATAACTTCTTTTGGGAGTGATTTGGCTGAAAATCCGAGTTTTGATACTGCAGAATCAATATTTTGGAAAGATAACTCCTCAACTCCATCAATTGGGATTATTAGTATGTACGGATAACACAGATCATATTCATACTCTATCAGACTTCCATTAACATGTGTTATATTTATCAGGATAACTTCACTCGGGTACCATTCATGGAAAATTGCTAGGGTCTTCGGAACGAACTGTAAGTCGTATAAATCACCATTGATCATAATTTCACGAGACTCTTGCGTATTAATATTTCTGAGATTGACGATTGTGGGATTTTTTGGTGAAATTTTTATTGTGGCAGTATCGGTTGATCTTCTAAAAAGAGAGTATTTGGAATTATTCCAAACAAGTTTATAGTTAGCAAATGATTCTGATTCTTCAATGAGGTAAGGGGCAATGATGTAACTGGCATCGATAGTAAGCACCGAGGTGTCATAAAGATCTTTTGGATGAAAATTTACAAAAGAGGAGTTGTTATGCCAAACAGGTAACCTATTAAAGCTACCGGGAACAGATACGCTTTGCTCACCAAGTACCCCCAATGAATCATGATCAATTAGTAAACCCACGATTGTTCTTTCACATCTCAATTCTCGATTGTCTTTCAGAAGAAGAAGATTCTCATCCGACCCTACATACTCTTCAACAGCACCACTCAACTCCAAGGCCTCTTCCGTAATAAAGTTGACACCATAAAGAATAATACCTGAATGTAGCCCAATCAAGGAAGCAAATATTATCATGGATAAGAGGGAGCCTAAGATTATTTTTGCATGTAATGTTTCATTCATACGATGATATGCCGACGAAAGACCTATTGAAAAAAGGAGAATAATAAACGGACCGAATAATACTGCAAATCTAAAGGAATAGTATGTCCTACCCATTAAATGTAAATAGAGCCAGATTAGAAAAAATATTGCAGGAACTGACAACAATGTGTATCTATCACGGCTCTTGATTACACCCAAAATAATAAAAAACACTAGCACCACCCCAATAAGGATGCCCACATAATAAATGTAACCAGGGTCGAACAAAGACGTTACTCTATTTGCAAAATATTCTGCGAAACGTTCTTTTTGTCTGAATGGGATGCCAAAAAGGGTAAAGATATTGGGTATATATCCAAGCCCCCACGGATTCTCGATAAGACGCAGACCTTCCTGCATAGTAAGAGGGTCTATTGAAGATAAAAAACCATTTTCTGCGAGTATGTACTGTATTGGAGAATATACCCATGATCTCAAAAAAATTACGGATAGTTCTAATACATTTGAAAAATCAAATGGAATGAGTAACCCCAAAGTTGAGATTGTAACTGAAAACTTAATGAAAATATCAGATAGTTTTCTATGATAGATTAAAGTTACGGCAGCTGGTAATAACGTAAACAGAAAATAAAAGGAATATGCATAGCATGTTCCGGCTAAAAAAATTGATAACAGTATACAGTTTTTGTAATCAAATCTCTCTTTTGCCAAAATCAGGCCAAATAAGGTTGCAGTGAGCGCCGGCCCAATAGCAATGGCAAGAGGGATATGATTATCCCACGCTGCAGTGTAACTGAAGAAGCTTATTAAAAAAAGAGATAGAGTAAGCCATTCAACTTCTATTCCAAATTTATAATATCTAATGAAAGTAATCAATCCAAGGGCAACTAAAGCTACACAGACTGGTTGTAAAATCACATAAGATTCATAGATTTGTAAGCTGAAGAACTCCGAGAATGCAGCAGTAACGTGATGTGATGCAGTAGGATATCCACCGAACGTTGTAATTCTTCGCAAAGCCCATTCATATTTTAAACCACCTCCATTGTTCCCTATAGTGAGTTCATTTAATGTCCCAGAAATAAGGTACTTTGACAACGCCAAATACCAACCCAGATCCGTTACATCCGTCAAGATCGGCCCTATCGCGGAATATTTCACAAATCTTGTAGCTAAAACAGAGGAGGGTGCCATTATTGATATTGCCAATATTTTAATGTCTCTTATTGAAAAATTTAGATCATATCCCTTCAATCTAGGATGAAATAACTTTAAAGTCGAGAGAATGGTTGAAAGTAAGACCATCATAAGAAGTGAGGTTGAAGCTTTAATACCAAGATGGCTTAATAGTGGAAGGAC
>JAXHTN010000042.1:0-11760 GCA_034190145.1 Halobacteriota archaeon
ATAAAGATAGCAGTCGTCTGTGGTGTGTTGGCTGCTTTACCCCTTATACTGTATTATCTTGTGAAAGTAGTAAATGAGCGCATCAGGCCGGTCGATTTCAATTTGAAAAGTAGGGACATTGTAACCATAGCATTCTTTGCAGTAGTGCTCTTCCTCATAGGAGCGTCCTACTCCTATTTTATGATGCTTCCATTCTTCTTCAATTATGTTTACCAGATGGCCCTGAATGCAGGAGTCATATCAAGCTGGTCGATAGCGCCATTCATTAATTTTGTTGTCCTTATGACCGCAGTCTTCGGAACCGTTTTTGAACTTCCGCTAATCTTAACATTGCTTGTGAGAGGCGGTGTGATAGAACTTGATACGCTCAAAAAGTACCGTAGGCATGCCTATGTGGCCCTCTTGGTACTTGCTTCGATAATTACAAGTCCCGATATATTCACCCAGGTCATAATTGGTCTGCCACTGATTTTATTCTATGAAATAAGCATCTTCGTTGCCCGATTTGCATCAGGGGATGAGAGAGAATATGACCAAGACATGATGGGAAATTACGCGTTCAAAGGTGGTGTTCTAATGAGCGCTGGCATTATATCAGGAATGGCTCTAACAATCTTCTTTTCACTTGCAAGTAACCCACAATCTATACTTGGTTTTATTGGTACCAGTGTCCCCATAGTCGGCCTTATGAACCTTCAAGAGACGATTTTTCTTCCAATGATAATCCCAACGATATCTGGGTTATTTCTCTCATTAAGGGCAAGAAATATCGGTGATCTATCTAATTCTGAGCAGGGCGGGAGAGGAAAAAGTATTTCGATCGTTGGAATTATTGCAATTTTAGTTTCCGCAACTCTCTGGGCTATGATGTTCCTTGGCACATTCTTTGGTATCGGCGACCCTATAAACATACCAGGTAATTCTCAAGCCTATACCTCAGCCATCATTATATTTATAGGGGTCGGAGCAGTAGCGTCATTTATCTCGATCTTCCTTACCTCATACAACAGATCAAACATGAAGATTGTTATGCCTGGAGCCATTGCCTCAGCATTTATGCTCATCGTTATAACCATGATTTCCACTCAGCTCACGCTCACGTCACTCATCTACGGATCTCTATTGGCGGGCACAGTATCAATATTATGTGGTCACTTAGCAAAACTGAGTTTAATAAGGGAGTGAATGGATGAGATCGGCTGTGATTCTCTGCGGTGGCAAGAGTTCAAGGTTCAACTGTGTTGATAAAACCTTTGTAAACTTCGGTATGAAGCCCCTTATAAGGCATGTCTTGGATCCTGTATCAAAGGTTGTCGATGAGATCATCATTTCAACAAAAGATGAAGAAAGAGTAAGAGATATCAAAGAGGTAGTTGATCTAACTAGTAGGGATGATATTAAGATCGTCTTTGATAAATTTAAAGGTTTTGGGCCTGTTGCAGGGATACTTTCAGGCCTTCAAGAGTCTTCTTCGGAGTATTCAATTGTTCTTGCGTGCGATTTACCATTTGCGCGTGGTGATGTGATAACTCTATTGTTTAGCCAGGCCCTTGGATATGATGCGGCGATACCGAGGTGGGAGAATAACCTCATCGAACCGCTATATTCTATTTACAAGAGGGACTCCATGATTGATGCTGCAAGAGTCGCAATAAAAGAGGGTTTTCACAACGTTTACCACTCTATATCGCTACTTGAGAAGGTTAACTATGTACCAATAGAGGATATTAAAGCGATAGATACGGAACTGATAACTTTTTCAAACATAAACACCCTCGAAGATCTGAAGAATCTTCAAAACAGGGTAGATGGTGATTGGAATGACTTTTAATATATAATTGCGACCATACCCTATGAAATTCGAAGTGATTGTTGTTGGAGCCGGTCCAACAGGCAGCACTGCGGCAAAATTTCTTGCTGAGAAGGGGGTCAGCGTTCTAATAATTGATAAGTCCAACTTCCCAAGAGACAAAATATGCGGAGGTTCAATGGATGTTGGAATTCTTGATAATTTTGAATACTTAAAAGATTCCAGTGAATTGATCGATTGTTTCTGCAGTGGGAGCTATATTTATCCACCTTCTTTAAAAAATATGATGAAAATAGAAGGGGAAAAACCAACAAGCATCTGTGTGCTCAGAGACAAATTCGATGAAGGATTAAAGAACATTGCAGTAGACGCAGGTGCTGAGTTCATAGATGGCAATGGTGTAAAAGACCTGAAGACCTCCGTTAATAATGCAGAAGTCGGATTAGAAGATGGTAAGAGTATTAAAACCGAGGTAATAATTGGAGCAGATGGTGTCAGAAGCATCGTTTCAAGGAAATCTAAATTAAAAACTAGATGGGGTCCTGATGAGATTGGAACATGCGTGATTCAGGAGTTAAAGATAGGTGAGAGTAATCTGGATGAAATCTATACTGAGAAGAGGTATAAACATTTACATCTGAGGTTTGGTGGCATCTATGGATATGGGTGGGTGTTTCCTAAAAAAGAAGATCTTAATATAGGCATCGGGGCCATTCAATCCAGGACCAAGACCCGATTGAACTTAAACGAACAGTTCCAAGAGTACGTAAAGGTATTAAAAAGCCAAAATATAATACCGAATGACCTTGCCCTTGGTAAA
The DNA here is from genome assembly GCA_034190145.1 of Halobacteriota archaeon. GTDB lineage: Archaea > Halobacteriota > Syntropharchaeia > DAOWMC01 > DAOWMC01 > JAXHTN01. The sequence continues at coordinate 2,631 of JAXHTN010000042.1, forward strand.
TGTAGAGGGTGGTCATTACCGCTGAAACGTCCGGTAGAAAAGAGTTATGCTGACAGGGTAATACTGTGCGGGGATGCAGCGGGATATGTCAATCCAATCAACGGCGGTGGAATTGTATTTGGTATGCAGACCGGAAAAATTGCTGCCGAAGTTATATCACAGGCACTGGACAACAATAACACAACTGAGGAATATCTCTCTTTGTACAAGAAAAAATGCGACAGATACTTCAGTGTAAAACTGAAAAGAAGCCTTATTGCACGAGAAATTGTGAATGTTGCCCCTGAATTTATTGTGAAGATTGGGAGTAGCGGAGTTGTCAGAAGGACACTGGCAAGTGATGATAAAAGGTCGCTTATTAGAACTCTTTTATTCTCATAACGAAGATCTTATTACCATAACCACTTATAGGAATTGGTGTTGCTCTTTGAGTAGCCATCATAGCTACAAGTCTATTTGCCCCAGTAGGGTAGCGGATATCCTTTGGGCCTGCGGAGCCTAAGACCCGGGTTCGAGTCCCGGCTGGGGCATTATTGTATAAGTATGAACCTTTTATTTTCTTGAGATGTGAGACGGTTTTTTAGGTAAATAAGTCTGAAAGAGAGGGTCCAACGAATTAAAAGCTCAAATTATTACGTTATTTTATAAGGAAAAAACTTATTACACATACAAGAGGGTATATGCTACTTTAGGAGGACCAATGACAAATTCCAAGATTGCGCTTCTACTTGCTGCCGTACTAGCTATAGGGATATTTGCATTACCAAGTACAGTGGCTATGTTCGGCGGACAGCATGAGTGGTACGACCTTGGGGGCAGTGGGAATCAGGTTCCTTGTAAGAAGTGTCATGCCATATTTATGAGGAGATGTATAGCATGCCTGCAGGAGTTGGTGCACCTCACAGAACATATCCATGTGCTCATTGTCACAGAATCTCCGGTTTTGGAGAGAACAACGGATCAGGATACACCTATGCAAGTGGAAATGGTGCAGGAAGCACACCTGGAGAAGATGCACATGCCGCATCAAGTGTGCAATGTATGGACTGTCATGATATAAATTATATGTTCACCAGAGGTCCGATAACAAAAGGACCTGCAAGTGATCATCACAAGGAGAATCCTGATTACCAGGTAGCACCGCCGGAGGGTGGAGGGGGTGGACCATATCCAGGATGTGGTTTCGGACCTGGGGACTCCGGACCATACCACTGTCACGCCCCGCCAAGAAATGATTGGGAAGGCCCAAATCAAACAGATCTTCATAATATCCATATAATCAGAGCCGGTGGTTTTGGTCTGACAGATTTTGATAATATGAGTATATATTACTATAAAGACTATAAAACCTGGCCGGAGGATACTGGTGAAAAGGCAGCACATAGGGCATTTGTTATGGATTCTATAAACAACAGTGACCTTATGGAAGGTGCAAATGAAGCCTGCATTACATGTCATACACACACAGCAATTGACATAAACTGGACTCACGCATATAAGATGTCCCTTGATGCAGACGGATCTAGTGGTGGTGATTGGATAGTTGAGAACTTTATCACCGAAGGAACGTACAACGTGACAACATACGGTAACATGAGTGGTGAGACGACCGGAGTAACAGATCCGGAGATAGAGATAGATCCTGAACCAGTGGGATATATCCCTGAGAATCCCTGAAATCATAAAAACACAGTTCTTCATAATACGCACGAATATTGTGACAACTTTTTAATTTAAGATAGGGCTATTTCCATAGATGGTATAAACTATCTAGATTGCGATATTATAAAATACACAATATTTAATAGCCATGGGGATAGGTATATTATGTGCTACTTTGGGTGAATACATGACAAATTCCAAGATTTTACTTCTTATAGTTGCCGTGCTCGCCATTGGATTATTTGCATTACCCGGTATAGTAGCTATGTTTGGTGGACAGCACAATTGGTATGATATCAGTGATGATGGAAATCAAGTTCCTTGTGAAAAATGTCATGCAGATGTGTTTGATGAACTTTATAACAATGTAGGGCCTCACGACGAGATGCAGTGCTGGTACTGCCACAGAACAGCAGACTTGACCGGTTATACGTATGCGTCCGGTGACGGTGTAGGAAGTATACCAGGGCAAGAAGCGCATGCTGCTTCAACGGTAGAATGTATGGAATGCCATGAAGGATTTGCACATCACGCTACTGACCACCCCAGTGAATGGTACGACAATCCAAATCCACACTGTTCGGACTGCCATCATACTGGACCCGGTGGTAAGCTTCTTAAGGCAGGCGGATTTGGTTTGACTGTCGATACGCTTGACACAGGTGAAAAAGCAGCACATATGGCTTTTGTGCAAGATGCTGACGATGATCCGCTGATGGAAGGTGCAAATGAAGCCTGTATTACATGTCATACACACACAGCAATTGACATAAACTGGACTCACGCATATAAGATGTCCCTTGATGCAGACGGATCTAGTGGTGGTGATTGGATAGTTGAGAACTTTATCACCGAAGGAACGTACAACGTGACAACATACGGTAACATGAGTGGTGAGACGACCGGAGTAACAGATCCGGAGATAGAGATAGATCCTGAACCAGTGGGATATATCCCTGAGAATCCTTAAATTTATGAAACCGCAGTAAGCCTTATCCGTGATTAGTGACATATAGGTATAGTTACGAGGGGATTCACGGATGGCTCAAAATGGAAAGATCCTTCTTTTAATGATAACTGTAGTAGCCATCGGTATTGTAGCACTACCAGGCACTATTGCAATCTTCGGGGGGCAACATAATTGGTACTCCTTAAACTCCGGAGGAAGTGGTGCAGGAGGGGGAATTAACGATGTTCCCTGCGAGAAGTGCCATGCCGATATAGCAAGTGAACTTCACATCTCAGGACCTCATGAGAATTTGACATGTGCTATGTGTCATAGAGCAACTTCTTTTACAGATTTGACTTATGCAAGAGGTAATTATGTTACAAATCCGGCAACAGAGACATGGTCCGGTACAACCCCCGGAGTGGAAGCGCATGCAGCATCAACTATTGCATGTATGGACTGTCATGGAGGTGTCGAAGATAATGGAGCGCACTCGTGGGAGGATCCGGAGATTCAGGCATCGGACTGTAACCAGTGCCACTCTGGAGGCTATATCGATCAAGTTACAGCAGGTGGATTCGGCCTTACGGGAGATCCTGATTTAAATGACACAGGCGGTAAAGCAGCACATATGGCGTTTGTAATTGATGCCAATGGATCAGGGCTTATGGAAGAGACGAATGAAGCTTGCATTGCATGCCATACTCACACTGCAATCGATATAAACTGGTCACATAAATACAGATTAACCTTCGAGGCTGACGATTCCAGCGGATCGTGGGAGGTTGATAACTTCGTGGCTGAGGGCACATATAATGTCACAACCTATGGCAATATGAGTGGAGAGACAACCGGAGCGTCAGATCCGGTAATAAGATGGGATAATGGTACTCTTGTTACGAATCCTTAGAGTAGGGTATCAGATTCCATTGACGGTTATTTCGTAAAAAGGCTCTTCAATATCTTCAAGGATCTTTTTTGCGACGATCTTTCTCACATTCACATCGTCTTCTATCATGGCAAATTGTTTTGGGTGGATATTTTTGAACTCGGAAGCTCCGAATAGCGGATCTATCTTATGATTAGGGTTGTCCATACTCTTGTAGGAGCTGAGACCATCACATATACCCTTGACAAAGTTGTCGAGATCTCCTGCAGAGTTACATATCATTGGTAGATGAACATCAAGAGTGAGTTCTATCTGTTCCGAAAGCATCTGTGAACCATCAAGCGCCTCAAAAGCCTTTTTACGTAGATTTATAAGGTTTACAGCCTCATTGGGATCATTCCACATCGATCCCTTCTTTGCATTCTTAGGAGGTGTTCCGATGACTGTAAATTTGTACTCTCTTCTGGACATATCCCTCCATCAATCATCGTTAAACCCTATCCACTTTACTATTTTACTCAGATCAGGGTCTTTTCGTTTAAATTTGATCGCATTGCCATCTCCATCAGGATAACCGATAGGTATAGCCGCGATGAGCTCACTTTTTTCCGGAATTTCAAATCCTTCAATCATCTTCTCTTTTCTTAGTATCGGCATCATCATCCAGCAGGATCCGAGACCCTCGGTATACGCTGCAAGAACAATATTTTGTATTGCTGCAGATACACTCTCAATATTCATCTTCCTGAAATTCTTGCTCGCTTTACAGTATGCAATTATCACCACGGGTGCATTGAAGACCCTAATCCCCATAATCTTCTCATACTCTTCACCGGTCACCACAAGAAATCTCCACATCTGCATATTCTCTCCGGATGGGGCCCAGTTTGCAGCATGAAGTAACTTTTCTATCGTTTCTCTTGGAACAGGATCTGATTTGAACTTCCGAATGCTCCTCCTATTATAAATCGCTTCATACAGTTCCATTTAAGTTCTCCCGGGAAACTCTATATATCCCTCACTCTTTAAATAGTCTATAGCTTCTACAGCACCCTTACCGAAACGATTCTTAGTCACATAATCCGAGACTTCGGAGAGCATCCCGTCTCCAATACAGATCCCGATACCTGCACATTTTATCATCTCATAGTCGTTCTCACTGTCACCTACCGCAGCAATCTCTTCAAGAGGGATACCTATTAGTTCTGCAGTGAACTTGAGGGCGTTTCCTTTATTGACGTTTCTGTCTATTATATGGATAGCAAAATTCGAATCAACAAGGTCAACACCATACTCATCGTCCAGCTCTTCTCTCAATACCTCAATATCGATGTCTCTAAACATAGCGATCTCTGTCTTGCGAAGTTCGGATCTTTTCACTTTTCTTAGATCATACTTCGAGGATAGAAGGTTATAGAACCTCTCAACATTCTCGAAGTTGCCCATATAGTGAACAACATCGTCTACTTCTACAATTCCACCATTCTCTGCGATCAAGGGGCCGGACGTTCCAATCATGATAGAAGCTGCATTCATGAAACATAAGATATTTCCGGATGATAGTATCACCGGAATACCAATCCCTTCCAGGTCCCTTAGGCTCTTTATCGCTTCCAGATCCAACCTGCGATCATCATATGTTATCGTACCATCTATGTCAATTGCAAGGGCACTTATATTACGCACAAGATGGATTTATGGCACAAGCCGTTATAAATGTTACAATATGAAAGAGTTTTATGAGCGAATCAGTGTCGACGAGGCCCTTACCATAATACTTAATGAATCAAAATGTGTAGAAGTTGAGTTGCCAATAGATATGTGTGGGGGGATGGTAATTTCAGAGGATGTTATCTCGAGTGTAAACCTGCCACCCTTCGATCGGTCATCGATGGATGGTTATGCAATAAAAGCCGAGAAGAGCTTCGGTGCTTCGCAGGCAAATCCCATAAGTTTCAAAATAGTTGGTGAATCAAAGATAGGAGAATTTCCTGACGTAAGAGTGGGAGGTCAAGAGTACGAAGCTTTAAGAATCGCAACCGGTGCACCTATACCTAAAGGATGTGACGCCGTGATGATGGTTGAGTTCACAAAAGAGACCGGCCACGAAACAGTCGATTTTGTAAGCTCTGTGACGCCGGGAAAGAACGTTGCGCCAGAAGGAGAAGATGTCCGTGCGGGAGATATGGTACTTAAGAAAGGGAGGGTATTAAAACCGCACGATATTGGAATTCTCGCAGGGATTGGGAGATCTCAGGTAAAGGTTCTGAAGAGGCTTGACGTCGCGATTATATCGACAGGTGACGAACTTGTTGAGGTAGGAAATGCACCGCCTGGAAAAATAATTGATGTGAACAGCTACACTCTCTCTGAAATGATCAATCCGTTCGGTCTCGCACATAAGAAGAATATTGTAAAAGACGATCCCGATAAGATAAAAGAATCGATAAAGGAATGTCTATCATATGATCTCATAATAGTTAGTGGAGGAACTTCTGTTGGGAAAAAAGATTACATACCGATGGTTTTAGAAGATATGGGAAGGATATTATTCCATGGTGTCTCAATGCGACCTGGTCAACCTTCAGGATTCGGTTTTGTTGGAACCACCCCGGTATTTATGCTACCCGGATTTCCGGTGTCAACCATGGTTGCATTTGAGTTATTAGTGAGGCCTTTTCTACAAAAAAGTGCAGGTTTACCCGTGAAGAGCCCATATACACAATTCCGTGCCACATTGAAGAGGAAGATAGCCTCAGAGATCGGGAGAAGGGACTTTGTCCGAGTTGAACTTTTGGAGAAAGATGGGGCGTCTTATGTAGATCCTATAACTTCTGCAGGTTCCGGTATCATCTCAAGTATGGTAAAATCGGATGGTTTTTTGATAGTCCCTGAGAGAATTGAGGGTATTGAAGTAGGCGAAGAGGTAGAAGTAAGCTTGTATTGAAAAGGTATGCAAAAAATGAGTTTTTCATAATAAGCGCCCGGGTCGGGATTCGAACCCGAGTCGAAGCCTCGACAGGGCTTCATGATAGGCCTCTACACTACCCAGGCATTTATTCATATTCGTACAAACAGGGGGAAACCGCCTCCCTGGTACTTATACTACTAATTAATTTTTAGCTCATATACCTTTCGTTTGATGATTCCCATTCAAGTGATAAAAACTGGCTTTGGCCCAGGGAATTTGTTACATAAATTAATCAAGAATCAATACTCAACCTGATTAACCTTTTAGTTGACTTCTTCATCATCTTTTGCAGGAGTTAAATTGCTATAAAAGTTATAATTCTCTTTATATATCAGGTAATAATCTAAATAAACTATAAATAGTAGCATAATAGTTATCGGGGCTATATAATCAGATAAAATTGGCAAAAAAGAAGTTCGTGGAAGATTGTTTTCCAATATCCATATTGAATTGACTGTCCGATACAATATAAAAGAGGATATCCAAGGGATGTTAAAGATACTCAAAAGATACAAGAATCTTCGTTTTGAGAACCTGAATGGAACAGTAATAAACAATAGCGGAAACGTCCATGCCAGGTAGTGGTGATAGGGAACAGGGTAGAATACCATAAAGCATATATTGAAGAGGAAAATTGTAAAGAGGAACCTTCCTTCATCTCTGATTTTGATTGGTATATAGTACAAAATAAGGATCATTGCTATAAGAAAGACTAAAAAAGCAAGTATCCTTACAGGTTCATAAAGACCCCTCTCTATGAGTAAGATGTAAGGGCTCAAAAAGACCAGTTTTCCTACCCTTAGCCCTGTTGATCCCCTGGAAACGAGTTCCCCAAGGAATTGAGGAGATAAAAGATATACAAACCCAGAAAAGATAAAAGAAGAGATGGCAGTGATCAGAAAGAGCTTTTTTCTTTCTATCAAATCGATGATAAAGGGCAATAAGAGTATTGGAAAGATAAGTGAGAGAATTAAAAGGGAATATGAGAATGCAAATGTCTTCCACATCTCATTGAGATACGAATATATCATTAACATAAAAAAGAAGCAGAGAATGATCTCATTTTGTCCTTCTAATAATACATATGTGTAAGTGGTGGGTAGCGAAAATGCGATCAATACAAGCATAGACTCATTCAGGCCATAAAAACTCCGTGCAATCTTGTAGGTTAAAAATAAGATTCCGAGATCAAAGGAGAAGATGAATATGTTTGTGAAAATGAGAGGATCAAGAGAAAATAGCCTGGATATGCCAACAGGAATAACAAATATAAATTCGGTAAAAAAAGGAACAGTTGAAGTTATAAAGGGGTTTTGCAGATGCGAATATCCCCAGTTTACATAATAAGAGATATCTCCGCCCCCTTGCAAGAAGATTGATAAAAGAATAAATAGTCTCGTAAGAAGGTAGCACAACACAAAAGAACCTACAAGAAAAACTTTCTTTCTTCTATCTTCCTCGCTTGCTATTGCCATAATTTTTTACATAACTCTTCTGAATACCACTCAATTAGAATAACAATCTCAACCACATCACCGGTTTTCGTCTGAAGAACTTCCTGAGGATCTTCATATTTACGACCCCTCCGACCATGCCTTCACACAAAATAGCCATGGAATCGGAGAAGACATCGTAACCATATTTAGTCCAAATATCCTTTGCTATTTCCCTATTTTTTATATTAAGCCCACTAATTACCTCCTTTTTGTAAGAACCCAGCTTGTCTTCAGCTATTGCTTCAGATGCGACTTTGGCACTATAGATTGCTGATGTGATACCATCTGCCATAATTGGGTTTGCAAAACCTGCGGCGTCACCCACGTAGACCGTCTTATTCTCTTTATCATAGAGCCTCTTTCTAACACTTGCCCCTACATAACCCGAAGACGTTCTGACAACCTCTCCATGGATAACCTTGCTCAACATATAGTCTTCTAGCATCTTCTCCATTTCTTCGGTATTTGAAGGTTCTTTTTTTATCGAACAAATACCCACATTCGCAAGTTCAGATCCTTTTGGTATTATCCAGAAAAAACCCATAAGATCAGGAGTGAATTCAAACAACGCTTTCTCAAGATGATAGAAAAAATCGTCTTTTACCGTATACTGTATTGCAAAAAAACCGGAGTTTTGAGCCGCCCCTGAGGCATCCACTAAAATATCAGTCTCTGGTTTGATCTTCTCAATCGATGCTTTGTGCCCCAACTTTATATCCACACCGGAATCTCTGCACTTTTCAGCAAGCATTTGCTCGTACTTTCTCCTGTCAATCACCCAATATCCATTCTTTGGATTTACAACGTAAGTCCTACTAGGCCTCCCATTAAAGTTAAAACGGAAGAGCACCTCCTCGATACTCATCTCGATACAATCCTCAGGAGGTTTTTCTATTCCATCAAGGGCCAAATATCCTTCTGAACAGGTTACATGCTCACCAATGGCATCATGTTCCTCAAATACAGTGACTTCAAGGTCTTCATCCAGATGCTTAAGCTCAAGTGCCGTTGTAAGTCCGGCAACAGACCCCCCTATAATACATACCCTTTTCACAATATTTAATTATGTATAGCCAACATATATACCTATCTTATGGTTTGCGAATTTGGTGAAAGAAAATTCAAGATGATCGATGTTGCATTTCCTACTTCTTATAATGATA
>JAXHTN010000043.1:0-11554 GCA_034190145.1 Halobacteriota archaeon
GGATGCATTTATTCGTCTTTCACGTTCGCTATCATACGCTGAGAAGTGGATAGATACTTTCTTAGATAGGGAAGTTAAAAGTATATTATTTTAGGTTCTAGACTATACTTTATAACGAATTATATTTTGCCTTCCACATTCACACAGCCAAATATTGCCAGCAACATTAACAATTTTTTTCTTTTCAGCGCAGCTCACACATATTGGTTTTCGACATCCCCTACAATAATTTAAATAATAACTATTACCAAGAAGGGGCGTATATTTTTGAACCTCTCTTCCGCATAACTGGCAATTTCCCATTTTTTTACCTCATGTTTATTATAAACTCTAACCAATTCAATCTTGGATTATAATTTCGTGGCTCGGCTTATAATTTGCAGTATTTATCTTTTTAATAGGCTTTAATTTTTTTATCTTACACTGGATCGATGCCCTTACCACAATCCGAAATCGTGAATCTAGTTGCGGCAGTTTATTATCCGATATTACGCTTGGCCGTTCGCAAAGCCCGAGCGTCAAAAAATAGGCTGCATTGTGACCTGATTCTAGATATGGCTGCATATCATTCGATTTTTGATTACAAACGTGCATTGGGTCGAAATGGAAGCTATGTTGTTGAGGGAGGTTCCATGTTCCGAGTCTTCCAAGTCCTGATCCTGGGACCATTGGTTTCCATGATATGGAGAAAGAAGATGGGGGTTCTGATGCATAAACAAAACAAGGATCTGGACCATATTATTGACCTTTTTGAGGGCGGTAAAATTGTACCTGTGATAGATAAACGTTACCAGTTGAGTGAGGTTCCTGAAGCCCTGAGGTATTTTGGTGAAGGACATGCCAGAGGGAAAATAGTGGTAACAGTTGCATGTGACGACGAAACCCAGTAGCTATTGAGTAACTCTCTGAGACCTAAACAATCCTTGCGAGGAGGGACAACTTAGGTACAGAAAAGATGAGTTACTATTTAAGATCAGTTCATAAAATAGTATTTATTCATAAGCAGTCTATCAATTTCTATCCGAGACCTTCTCTCTTCACCCATGATGTGAAGTGCACATGCCTTTGCGGAAAATAATGATTGGCTTATACCTTCACCGGTTAGACCGGATGCAAATCCTCCGGCATCACCTATGAGATATAAATTCCCAAAGTTCATGCCACGATATGAAAGATTGATCGGAGATGCTTTTGTCTCTGCCTTTGATAAGTCAACACCTCTCGATTCGCATTTAATCCTTAGAAGTTCCTTTATCTTTCTATATGGTATCTCTTTTGCCCCACAACCGAAGAGCGTATAATTGTCGTGAGGGAAGGAGTAATAACCGACCTTATGTTTCCAGTCTACCCAGACCTCGATCTCCTCTGTTGCAAGATAGGGGAGTGTGAACTGGACCAAAGATACCTTCTTGAATGGCAGATTAAGAGTTCTGCGTACGATTGAGTTCGACCCATCTGCACCTACAAGGAGGTCATATCCTGCCTTTGATCCATCTGATAACTCAATTACGTCTCTTTTTGGATCTACTGACGACACTCTGCATCTTTCGTGAATTGTAGCCCCTGCGTCCTCGGCAAGATCCCATTGATACTCGTGAAGGGTTGATCGTGATATCATGTACACGGTATAATCATAATATAGATCTCCTGACCTGGTATGAAGTAAAACCTGGTCAAATTGCCGTTCTATCATCTCTTCAGCTAGTGGGAATTCCTGCATACCCTTCGGTGTATATCCTGCTGCACAGGCCTTGAAGAACCCTTTTTTGTGCAGCTCAAATACTTCTACATTTACTCCTTTTGAGGCAAGAAGCTCTGCACATCTCAAACCGGAGACATTACCACCAATTATTGCCACTTTCATTGTATATAATCTCTTAAATAGCTTTTTATCCAAAAATATTTTCATTTCGCATTATTTTTTATCTCGAGTTCTCTTTCCTTTTTAAACCTGTAGGACTGATTAGCTAACCATACGAATGGGATGATAAGGAGGATAAAAATTATGGATAATATGGGGAGTGTACCGAGGAAAAACTCATTGTAAATATTGTAATAAATTATGCTGATGTGAGGAATAATCAGTATCCACATACCGAAAATATACATCATACAATTGAATTTCATGATATCATCACTTCTTACCTTCAAGAGTCCTCTATACATGAATATCGGTTTTTTTCTTCCGATCCAGACGATGATCGGGTTCATTAGAGCATATAACGCACCAAAGCCTATTATGAATGTCATGTAATAGAACCTACTTACATACATAATCCCGACTGTCTCCCCGGCAATATCAAAGACTATTCTTATATCTTGTGAAAGTCTCCCGTAATAGACGATAGAGATAAATAGCAACAACAGAAATTCAATTACAGGGATTGCGACCCATATGAAGGGTATTTTTATCTGTTTAAGTCTTTTTACTGGCCCTTCAATCGACTCCCTGCTGTTCAGTTCCTCTGCAAGTCTTACCGATCTTCTGTGCGTTATAATGCTTGCTAAAAGAACAACAGACATCCATGCGGATATCAAAAAGGCAAAAGTTTTGAAGAAGTCATCGATCCAGTATTCCCTTGTGATAATAGAAATTACCAGAAACAGGAAACCACAAACAATGAACATTTTTCCTATCAGTCTATTAGATTTAACCCAGATCTCCCTGTCAATAACGGTGTATCCCGTTCTCATACCAAGAAAGAGATTCGGACCCATTCTTGGTGATAGGTAATAGATGATCAACCCTGCTATAATCAAACTGATACAGATGATTAGTACACTGATAAATCTTGTAAAGACCGGTGTTTGTAACCACATCTGCGAGATATCAAGAGTGCTTGCATTCCCAATTGGAGCTGTCTCTATTATCATCTTATCACCCCTTTATTCTCAGTCTCAACCTTCTTTTGATCTTTAAATTTGTAAATTCGGAGTGCTAGAAAGCCCAATGGAGGAAGTAAGATGAAGGCAAATATGGCACTTAAGAGGGCAGGCAGACTTAATAGAGGCTCTTTATTTAAATTGTAATTTATTATATTGACATGGGGTAAAATAAACGACCAAGCAATGGATATCAAAAACATCAGATTAAATTTTATGAGGTCCTCTTCTCCCAGGTTTAATTGTCCTTTGTAAAAGTATATTGGGCTTCTCTTCCCGACCCAAATTATTATTGGAACCATCAAAGCAAAGAAAACGCCTAATAAGACAATTAAAGTCATGTATATATTTTTATCTATGCCCGGATTCGTAGCTACCTCTCCCCCTCCATCAAAAGAGAAGATAATTTCTTGTGGGAGCCGCTCATAATAAAGAAGAGAGACTGAAATTAACAGCAGAAATTCAATTACAGGGATTGCCATCCAAAAAAAGTGAACCTTGATCGGCTCAAGCATCTTCAACGGCATTTCTATCTCTTCTCTCTTGTTAAGTTCCTCTGCGATGCGAACTGACTTTATATGAGAAAGAACGGCCAGTAGAATAAATAAAACTCCAATAACTATCAAAGAAACGCCCAAGACTTTCTGAACATCAAGAGATACAGCATAAGCTATCGATGAGATCACCATTAATGAAATACCACCGATTATTAAGATTTTTCCAATATATTTATTCGTTTTATACCAAGATTCATCATCTATTAGTGTATAGCCACTTCTGAGTCCAAACCAGGGATTTGGGCCCATTTTAGAGATTTTATAATGATACAAAATTCCTATACCAACAAGCTCTAAACCAAACACAGATCCAATAATTAATTCCAAGGGCATCATTTCATCGCCTCCTTTTATTCTTTCTCCTTCATATGTCCAATTATACTCTGAGTGGTGAAGACAAGATCATTCCACTCATTTAAGCCTATTTTTAAGGCCTCTTCTCCTGCTTCTGTCAAACTGTAGTACTTTCGCACCGGTCCTTTGGTTGGCTCCGCCCAGAATCCTTCAATAAGCTTCTTCTTCTGAAAGTTCCTGAGCAATGGATATATCGTTGCATCCTTCAGCACAAATTTACCGTCGCTCAATTTATCTATCGTCTGTCCTATTTGATAGCCATATGTAGGTTCTTTTATATGATCCATTGCCAGGAGTATTAAAAGCGAGTAAAGACCGCTCCTTAATTCTTTATTTAGTTTATCCTTAAATTTTAGGATTGTTTCATCCATATTATACTCCAGTGGGTGATTAGTACTCTGTTGGGCCGTTTAAGCGAAACGTAATACTTGGTTGAACCGTCCAGCCTTATCCTACTAACCCTATGTATATACCCATCATATATACAATTTTCTATTATGTATATAAGACCTTTATATAGTTGGGAATATCATATAAACAATGGATTAATTTGATGAAGTCTTCTTGGTATATGATTGAGATCAATAATTAAATGACTGAGAGCGCCAAGTCGCACGTAATGCAGTGCTTTCGGTTGGATTTTGGTGGACGAGTACAAAACCCCAGAGTCGCATAACTGCTTTTGTGCGATCAGTCTGTTGCTTGAATCTCAAGGTTGCCTTCTTATTTAACGCTTTAGCTCACCAGCGGCAATATAGCGAGCGGAATTACCGTTAAGTGCAGAGCCTAGTTAAGTAAAAGGTCAATTTTTTTCTGCCTCAGTGATAGCGCAAAATGGTTTTTTCGTTTTCCATTTTTCCCCATATAGACTCAGGTTGGTCAATGTTAATCCGATGTCCTTTAAAAGAGATTCTATCGATTTTTTTACATCTTCGTCTTCAGACATATCTATACCAAACAAATCAAGAGCCCTCATTGTCGCTGATAACCTCTGCACTCTTTTTATGAATTCTTTTAAAAAGAAATCCTGGGTAACCACACTTCCTATGGCACTCATATCAGCAACCTTTTTTAGAGTATCTCTAACACCCTCTTCAGAAAGGTATGCCGTTACACCCTTTATCATAAAAAAGCTTTTCTTAGTTTTGTCGAAACTGCTAGCAAGGATTTTTTCAACCCATGATTCGTTATTAAAATCAACTGGAATATAGGCGATCCAATCATGGTCGATACCAGCTTTTTTCATGGTCTTTAGTTTCAGATTTTGAGCATCCTTTAAATCCAGTTCAAAAACCTTTACATTTTTCCCATCGGTATATTCCAATACTCATAGACCGAAGCCCGCTCCCATGACGACCACTTGATCTACACGATTCAGTTTTCTTTTCATGCTTCTGTCAAATTCCATTGTTTTCGGATTTTGAAAAGTGACTAAAGTTTCTGTACCTGGTTCGGGAATGGCGCCCAAAGATGGTTTATAATCACAAATTCAGTTAGCAATAATGGCCGGACCATATGTAGCCAGCAATCCGTAATGTGATTCAATTGAAAGTGCTTTAATAAATTTGACTGTTGTTTCATCTGTACGGGTTCCAAAATAATGCATCAGCCACTTGTTTGGCGCAGCTCCCAAAGTAGTTACAGAAATGCCAAGTTTCTTGCTAACCCTATACTCGTTATAAGTCACCAGTATAAATCCGATGATAGCAAAAGGGAGAAAAATGTTGATTATCTTTTGATTGTTACCGATACGTCTGCAAAAGGGGTTAATGTTGCTTCTACAATAAGGCATGTTGCTGAAGATAAGCGGGCGGTGGGGTATGAGAAGCTTGGGCTTGTGGTAAATAGGGCACGGGATAGAGGGGAAGTTAATGAGATTTTGAAGGATATTTCATTGGACCAATTGGGGTGGATTTCAGAGGACTCCTTGATACGGGAGTTTGATTTTAATGATAGATCGATGATAGATTTGCCGGATGATTCGGCGAGTGTTGTTGCGGTTAGGAGGATACTTTTGGGGTAGGGGGTTTGATGGTTGGAGGGGTGTTTGGTTTAGGGAGCGCTTATAGCCCTAAACAGACATACTCTGTTAGGCGACGAATGACGCAGATATTTTTGAACGTGATCTATATCATTTACAATAGTTATAATTCCTACCCGCATCTTTTTCTTGTGGGGTCCAATCATCGTTTTTTTCATCTGTAGGTATTATATATCGAGTGCGTATCATTAAATTTGGAAACTTATCATACATATTTTCTGCTAGTTTAGTTACTTGTTCTATATTTTTTTGCATATAATCATTTGCTATTGAACATGCATATATCCAGCATTCTGCCTTGTTATCCTCATTAATCAATAGTTCAATTACATCAAATTCGTTATCATCTTGCTCATTTCTAGGCTTATCTGGGTCACATACAACCATTCCGTTTAAGAAAAATTGGAATTTACCTCTTTTCGTCCGTATTTTATCTATTAACAAAAGAGCTTCAAAGAGATCTCCCTTCACATCATTTTTTGTATCCGATGAAATCTTCTCTAATAATGTACCATATATCTGATTGAGATACCTTTTCGTAGATTCATACTGTAAAAGTCGAACTGGTAGTGATAATAATCCTCTAGTGAAGTCCTCATATATTTTCTCTTTTTCAAGCTCTTTTGGTTGTTGTTTTAAGAGAAGAATAATTTTCTCTTTCCAAAATAATTGGTTTTCGATATTGTACCACAATTCATTGAAAGTTGAAATGTTAGATAAAGCTTTAAGGAATCTTTCGATAAAGTCTCCACTCTTATAGCTATCTTTATCTAATGACCTTATTGCGTTAGCAATTCCAAGGATAACAGCTTCGTTAGAAAATCTGGCTTCTTTTGTCCAAGATAGTTGAATAGCTAAACTTTCCCTTATTTTCTCAACATGTGTAAAAGATAGATAATGACTAAGATTTTTAATGATTTTTAATAATTCAGTTAACGACTTTTTTGACTCGTCCTGAAAAACTCTTATCGAAAAACCCTGGTAATTTGGATGAATTAAGAATTTATCTTTATCTAAATAATCGATGGCCAAGAGTACTCCTTTATCAAACGGATATGCTAATAATCCTTTTTCACTTTCTTTTTTACCGATTAACTTATATTCAATGTCAATTACATCCTTTTCCTTTTCGAAAGAAACATCTTCCAAATCAAAAATAAGACTGAATTTAATTTGCTTTTCAAAAAGCTTTTTTGCTCTTTTCAGCCAGTTTTCGGGCAACTGTATTCGGTTATTCTTCTTATCCATTCCATCACAGATCAATCGTTTAAATTGAGAGTCATCGTAACTCTCAAGCCAGTCAATTTTAAAATTTTTGCTTGTAATTAATGAGGCTACTATCTTCTCATACAATCTGCTAAAGCAATCAATACTTGGGTTACAATAAAATCGTTCAGTCAAATAATCGAGATTATGCTCTATCAGTTTTTCCTCACTGACCGAGAAACTTGGATTATACCTTGTTAATCCGCTGTACAAATGTTTTGGTGAAACATCAATTCGTACAGTTCCAAAATATAAAGCATCTCTCTGGACAAAATCAGCTTTGTCTGCAAGGCTCAAATAGGTATAACCGTCATTATCTTCATCAATCAAATCTCTAATAATTATTTCTAAATCTCCTTCATTAAACTCTTTAATCGTACTTTTTAATGTATCATATCTTTTCACGAGAATTTCCGCAGAAAAAAATTTGAATAATAGTTTATAATCATGGAGCGAGAAAATGTCATCCAAAATATCTCGCTTTTTTTCATCATCTATGTTTACTTTATTCAAAACCCCTTCAATTTTTGTCTTTACATATTTTTTGATTTCATTCTCTTCATCTCGGTTCCCAAGGTTGGTAGCTAATATTAGAGAGCGCTCTGTTGAATAAGTATAGGGGGAATGCCCCAAATGTAAAAATAGAGATGCTACGATCAGTGGTTTTTGATAATTTGGGGGAATTGTATTATCATCTGCTACTTCCAATAAATTATTTATTTGATAAACAGTGCCCAACAGATGTTCGTATTTTGGATATCGCGCCATCTCAATTACTTCAGGAATTAGCCCCAGATTGTTTATTCTTCTTAGACGATCGAATAAAGATTTAAAATTACCTTCAACCTTCCGTATTTCTTGAGTTTCGTCGATTATTCTATACAAGGGATCATATCGTAACTCATGTTTCTCATTCATTTATATCTCCACCTTTATGAGAATATGTCCCCTAACTACTTATACTCGAACCCAAGACCATATTTACCTTCAATTGGGGGTTACATCTGAAATAAACCTCACATACACATCTCTTTAACAGAACTTCACTTACTTTCACCCACCACCTCACTGCATAGTATCTAATAATAATTTTATCTTATTTAAATCTTTATTGCTCACCTACTTATAAACTTCAGTCGTTTTCGAACTCTTATGTTCTAACAACTTATAAATAGTTCTCAAATCGGTGCCATTTAACAGTAAATGCTTGCTCAATTAACATAACGCTCTTTCCCATTCATTTGTGAAGTAGAAAACAAAACCAAAGACAAGGATATAGCCGCATGCGGAAAAGGAGGCGCGGGAAAACAGTTCTTTCTGCAATGATGACAAAAATCATTTCTGGAAAAGGTGAAAAGAAAATATTGGTAATTGATGCTGATTATGCCTGCGGTCTTTCACTTGCATTGGGTGTTCGGGTTAAAAGAACGGTTGATGATATAAGAAACGATTTGATAGACCGTGTGAAGAAATGTCAGATTGGATATAAAACTTACAATGGCTAATGCACTTGATTACGAGGTTTTTGAGGCGCTTGAAGAGGGTTCTAACTTTGGGGTTCTTGCTATTGGTCGGCCGGAGGATGAAGGGTGCTACTGTGAAGTTAATGAGATTTTGGGGTGATGGACGTAGGGTTTTTTGTTGTTGACTTTGAAAAAGGGCATTTACTAAAGAAGATAT
This sequence comes from Halobacteriota archaeon, assembly GCA_034190145.1. GTDB lineage: Archaea > Halobacteriota > Syntropharchaeia > DAOWMC01 > DAOWMC01 > JAXHTN01. The sequence continues at coordinate 8,782 of JAXHTN010000043.1, forward strand.
CGCGTCCGTAAATTACACTTCCCTAAGATACTTCGCTGCATTCTCAGGTGAAACAGTGTTTATGAATATGTCCGTACTCATCTCAAAACCGGCGGGTATTGTAACTTTGGGCTTAATTCTGATGTTTAAATGGTATCTTTTCTCATCTAACTGGAAAAAAATATAATTGTAATGCGGAAAGTCAAGCAAGCGGTTAAGTCTTTGAAGCATATCTCTCATCATAAGGCCAAGGGAGAATAGCTTGTCTTCTTCAAGTTCGGTGATGTTACTTGTGTGCTCTTTTGGAAGAATCCAAATCTCAAACGGCGATCTTGAAGCAAAGGGTGCAAAAGCTATCCAGTCATCATCTCCTGCGATGAATCTCTCTGATCCGGTCTCGCTTGTAACAACATCACAGTAAGGGCACACTTCCTTACTATTTATCACGGAAAGTTCCCTCTTGAACTTAGGCGGTGTCAAAGGTACGCAGATTATCTGTGTATGCGGATGTGATAGCGACGCACCAGCATCTTTTCCAAAATTTCTGAAAAGAGACACGAACTTTATACCTTCCTTTGAGTAGTAATACGCCACCCTGTCTGTATATACCTTGAATAGCAATCTTATCTCCTCATCGGATAATTCCGCAGGATGTCTGTTATGACAGGGTGTCTCGACGATGACCTCATGAAAACCAAAGCCCCGCCTCTTATCCCAATGATCGTCTATCACATCATGGCTATCCGGACTCAAAGCAGGGTATAGGTTAGGAAAACACCTAACATCCCAGGATCTGATAATCTTTTCACTGGTATCTTCAATCATCCAAGCATCTTTGCAGAAGCATTGAGCAGGAGGCGTCATCTCTTCATTTCCAGGACAGAAGGGGCAGTTTTCACCTGGTAACTCCTCTCTTTCGCACTTGAAATCACTTGGTCTCCTGCTCCGTTCAATCGCTATCAACGAATATTCATCGAGAAAATAGTGTTTTCTGAGCTCTGTCATTCCTATAAACCTTTTATGAACTCTTCATAGACACCAAGCGTATATTTGGCAGCTTCCCTCCAACTGAAGTACCTTTCAGCCCTCTTTCGCCCCCTCTCCCCCATCTTCCTTGCTTCGTCCATATCACTCAAGATGCTATTTATCCCCCAGGCAATATCCGAAGAATTGCTGCCATCGACATGCACTCCTGTCTTTGCCCGTCCAGAGGGTACAACCTGATCTCTGAACCCACTCACTCCTTTTGCTCCTACAACGATAGGTTTCTCCAATGCCATTGCCTCTAAGGAGACGATCCCAAATGGCTCATAAAGTGATGGGTACACTGCTAAGTCACAAGCGGCTATGTGTAGTATCCTTTCATCCTCGGGTACAAACTTGAAACAGACCTTGACATTATCTTCAATACCAAGTCTTTTTATCAAGTCCATTACTATATTGTCAAGCTCACCCGCACCAAGTATTACAAGCTTTGCATCAGGATTCTCCAAAAGAACCTCCGGCATCGATTGGACTAGCTGTGTAACACCTTTTACGGACGTGAGTCGTCCGACGAAGAGAACCATCTTCTCCTTATCAGAGATACCATATCCTTTGCGAAGAGCCTCAATGTCTTTTTGGTCTATGATACCCATGTCATATCTATCAAGATCAACGCCATTCCAGCACACATTGACCTTACGGGCATCCCACCCGTGACGCACTAAATCATCTTGCATGGGGTAACTTACGGTGATAACCCTGTCTGCCATATTTGCAGATGTATTCTCAAGATGGGTAATTGTTGCCGAACCGGTGTCAAGGGCCCTGCCCCATTCAGTCGAATGGACATGGAAGAAGAAAGGCATATCAGGCATCTCCTGTTTGATGCTCATTCCTGCGATACTACTGAGCCAGTCATGTACACAAATCATGTCAAAATCATAATTCTCCTTCTTTACCAGTTGATTTACAAACTTTGCAGAACTGAGCATGTTATAAGTGAAGACATCGCAGAAGAAGCTTAGTTGTGTTCCCCATTTGCGAAGATCTTCTTTTACAAGTAGCGGAAAGACACTACATGCATCAACAAGCTCCGGTCGATGAATTTCCACGCCCTTTAAAACCTCTCTTGTCGGAAGGTCTCCAGGATTCAATGTGAAGAGGGATATATCGTGCCCCATTGCTATATATTCTCTTGTGATATTTTCAGCATAAGTTCCCAAACCACCAACTATACGAGGTGTATATTCCCATACAAAAAAACCGATCCTCAATCAAGTCGCCCCCAATCTACTCTACCATTCGGCATTCAATTTAAATGTATCATCGGTGCCTATTCCTAATAAGAGTTTGCCACTAAAGCTTTTTATAAGCATTAAGAGTCATATCTGCTATCTTCTCCCAACGATAGACACTCTCAACCCTCTTTCTGCCCTCTTGACCCATGCTTCTAATGGTGTCAGGCCTACCAATCAACTCATTTATACACCATGCCAGGGATTCAGGGTATTGATAGGCCCTTATTCCAGTTACAAAGTTATCAATGAGTGGAACTGCTTCAGTTCCAATGACAGGCTTGCCGGCATCCCAAGCTTCTAATGCCGCTATACCAAATGGTTCGTTTCTACTTGGCATACAGAATATGTCACAAGAGTTAAGTAAACTTCTCAAATCCGAATCACTTACATACCCGGGGAAAGTACAAGCGTGATCGACACCAAGATATGATGCTCGATGTTCACAAACCTGTCGAAGATAGCCTTCTCCTGCAAATATAAATCTTGTATCCCAACGCCTATTCAGTACGTGA
>JAXHTN010000044.1:0-11280 GCA_034190145.1 Halobacteriota archaeon
TACTGTAAGTCCGGCAAGGATGTGATTATAAAGTCTGCACACCCTCATTTCTGGGAAGAAAAGCCTCTCGTGGGTGCATATGGGTCCGGAACCATCTTTTTTACCGGATGTAATCTACGTTGTGTCTACTGCCAGAATTATGAGATAAGCCATTTGGGTGATGGCTCACTGGTCTCTGTAGAAGAACTTGCTTCCGAGATGCTCTCCCTTCAGAAGAGGAGGTGCCATAATATAAATCTGGTAACTCCAACTCATTTTGTTGCCCAGATCGTGAAGGCCATCCAAATTGCAGCTGAGGGGGGCCTTAGAATACCCATCGTCTACAACTGCGGCGGATATGAGAGTGTGGAGACGCTGAGATTACTGGATGGTATAATAGATATTTATATGCCTGATTTTAAGTACGGCGGATCGGACGGGGCATTGAGATTTTCTGATGCGCCTGATTATTTTTCAAGATGTAAGATGGCAGTAAGAGAGATGTATGAACAGGTCGGAGATCTCAAGACCGAAGGAGGGGTAGCTTATAAGGGACTTTTGATAAGGCACCTTGTACTCCCAAGTCGTGTTGCATCATCTTCGAATATCATGGAATTTATCGCATCGCTCTCAAAGGATAGTTATGTCAACATCATGACCCAGTACACTCCAAAGTATAAGGCATCCAACTACAAGGAGCTGAAGAGATGGGTAAATGGTGCCGAGTATAACGAGGTGATAAGATCTGCAAGGAAGTTTGGCTTATATAGAGGTTTTCAGTGAAGGTAGATAAAACGATCATCTTTGACTTCGATGGAACGATAGCAAATACCCTATTCACACTCACTGAGATATACAACTCCATCGCGTCAAGGTACAATTGTAGACCGGTGGAGTTGAGAGATGCTGAAAGACTGAGGAATACAAGGCCACAGGATTTTATGAGGGATTATGGTGTCTCACACCTCAAATTACCTTTCCTTGTTATGAGTACTAGGCGTGAGTTACACAAAAGAATAGACGAGGTTAAACCGCAAGCAGATATCTGTAACACACTGAAAGAGTTGAGGATGATGGGTTGCACACTCGGAATCGTGACTTCAAACTCGGAGAAGAATATCTCAAGGTTTCTTGAAAAAAATGATCTTGTGGGCATTTTTGATTTCGTGGATACCGGTTCTCATGTATTTCTTAAACATAGGAAGATAAAAAAGATTTTAAAAAGAAGGGAGATTTCAAAAAACTCAGCCATCTATGTAGGTGATGAAACAAGAGACGTGGAAGCTGCCAAGAGGGCAGGTATTCCTGTTATTGCCGTAAGTTGGGGTTTCAATGATATTGACGCCCTCAGAAGACTTGATCCTGATTTTGCAGTAGAACACCCAAGAGATCTTATTGACATTTTAAAAAGTATATGAGTTTTAAAATAGTTGTTTTGATTGATCGCGATATTTTCGCTTAATAGTAAATTTATACAAAAATATAAGCTCTGAGAAATAGAAACTATTGACGATGTGGTCTCAGATCCTTGAAAAATTTAGTGCTTATCCTGCCCAGGAGAAGGTTGTTAGGCTACTACTTAAGAGGGGTTTTCAGGTTGCATCGGATGGGAAAGTAGTTTCAGGAGATATCGGTATACCTCACACAAAGATAGCAAAAGAGGTAGGTGTGGATAGAAGGGTTGTCGATGCTACCACTGAGATGATACTTGGAGATGAGACCCTCAAGAAAGTCTTCGGAAATATTGAGACGATCGCTTTTCTGAGAAATGTAGCAACCGAGATAGGTCTTGGTGTCATCGAGATATCTCCAAAAGATGCAAAAGAGGTCGGACTTTTAAGCGAGATAGCAAGTATAGTTGCAAGGCATAATATAGGTATCAGACAGGCTGTGTGTGACGATCCATTCTTCATCGAGGATGCAAAGCTAACAATTGTAACTGATGTTGCCATACCTGGCGATCTCGTTGAAGAGGTGAAGAGGCTTTCTGGTGTAAGGAGTGTTACGGTCTACTGATCTGAAATCTGGGCTATCTTCCTCTCAATAGTCTCAACTGTGATTATATTGTCAAAGTGATCGAGTGGTGCATCACAGAATGGACATTTAAAGTTCTCTTCTGCAGCCAGATCAAATATGAACCTTCCACAACCAGACCTACATACATAAAAAAGATTCTCCCTCTCAAACTCAAGTCGTTTTTCAAGATTTTTAAGTAATTTATCTATCTCCGATCTTAGGATCTCATCAATATTGTTGAAATCTATCTTCCATAGGTAGGTTAACCATCCAGTATTGTTATCCCTCTCCCGACGATATCCGGCCATTCGATTCTCATAAAGAGTATAAAGCGTCTTTCTTACAGAATTTAGCTTTATATCTGTAATCTCGGATATCTTCTCATCCGTAATCTCTCCGTCGGGCATACTTCCAATAACAGTTAACCCTCCTTCATCCAATATTCTTCGCAAAAATTCTCTAACTGAAGGGTCATCTAAAAGTGACATTCACATATATATAAGGTCTTAATATACTTTAATGTTATGAATACAGAGATAGTACTATGAATGTTCACACGAGAAAGATATCAGTCCATACAAATGGCAATTCGGATATTGTTGATATAACAGATGATGCCAGAAGCATTTTAGGAGAAGTAGGGATGATGGATGGTATTGCCACCTTATTTGTTACAGGATCTACAGGTTCAATCACAACAATAGAGTATGAACCCGGCGTTGTCGATGACCTTAAAAGTGCACTTGAAAGACTGATTCCTGAAAATATGGAGTATAAACACGACCAAAGATGGGGAGACGGAAATGGTCATTCCCATGTAAGGGCATCTATTTTGGGTCCAAGCCTCACCGTACCGTTCGTAGGTGGGGATCTACAACTTGGTACATGGCAACAGATAATATTCATAGACCTTGACAACAAACCCAGATCAAGAGAGATCTTGGTTCAGATTATTGGGCAATGAGCATAACAAAACCTATTATTCCAATTATGAGAGAGAATACGATCTTTAGTGTCTTTGGTTGTAGTCTAATTGCAATAGCCGGCCCTATCTGAGCACCCAATATCACACCCAATGAGGCAAAAAGCCCAACAACAAGATCTACTTGTTCAAGCATCAAATGCCTCGATGCCCCGGAAAGGCCTGCAAAGAACGTGACAGAAGCCGAAGAGGCGATAGAGAGAGTAATTGGAGCTCCAATGAAGCTTAATAGCGGGACCATGAATACACCCCCACCCATTCCAAAAAGTCCGGAGTATACGCCTATCAGCGATCCGGAACAAAGAAGAAGTGGGTTTGAGATTAAATATTCTTGTTTAACTGTGTCTTCTCTTTTGTTATACATAAAGATAGATATTGCTATAAAGACCACTCCAATCATTCTCTCAAGCATGCCTTCGGATATCGGTGTAGTTAGTAAAGCTCCGATCTGAGCCCCGAAGACAACACCAATCGCAAGGGGCAAGATAAGACGAAGGTTGATGAGGTTCTTCCTAAAATAACCAACAGAAGCAGAGAGACCAACAAAGGTTATGACAAGAGTCGATGTTCCGATTGCAACTTTTATTGGTATATCAAACAGTAAAGAAAGGACCGGAACTATCAGAAAACCTCCGCCGAGTCCGGTCATAGATGCTATTATACCTATTACGAAGGCGATGGTAAAAATCGTAAGTAATAGAAGAAACTCCAAAATAAACCCCCTCACTTCAAATCTTTGGACATGTAAGGTCCATCCCGTTGGTATCCCAACTTTCGATAATATTCCCTAACGCCTATGCCACTGATAATAGCTATCTTCTCAAAGCCTTCACTTCTTGAGAGTTCGACTGCCTGTTCCAGAAGCATCTTACCATACCCCCTATGTTGCCATGCTTGATCTCCTTTACCCTCTAGAGGCATCATTTCGCCGTAGACATGTAGGTCCCTAATAAGTGTAGCACCTTCGAGTTCCTGCCGAAAAGTAGATCCGGGAAACCTCAGCTTGAGAAATCCGATTAGGATCCCTTTTACAGGATCTTCATAAGAGATGAAGTGCTCAATTCCGCAGCAAGCTTCATAACTTTCAATTGAGAGCTTTACATCGCCAGGATCTTCACCTCGGAGCTGTGCATATCCAACCTCCCTACACCTAATGCAGTTACATTTTCCACCCATCTCATCTAGTCTCTTTCTTGCAAGTTGTCGGAGGTTACTTTTGTTGACACCGTCGAGGATGAATTTGGCCGGAATATCTCTTTGAACCCTCTGTAGCCGTACCCACCGTGGAAGAATTTTCTTTATTCTTGCCACAAGATCTGCTGCCTCTTCATTGGAGAGGGGTTTATAATCGCCCGCCTTCCAACAATCGTAAAGCTTTGTCCCCTCTGTAACAAGTGTCGGGTAGATCTTCAGGTAGTCGGGTTTGAGATCAGGATCCTTGAAGAGCCCTTCAAACATCTTAAGATCGTCATCAATACTTGATCCCGGAAGCCCTGGCATCATGTGAAAACCAACTTTAAATGAGCTATCCCTAAGAAGCTTATTTGCTTTTTGGGCGTCAGCTCTCGTGTGACCTCTCTCGATCATCTCAAGAATACGATCATAGGTGTGCTGAATACCAAGTTCCACCTTGGTGACACCATACCCAAGCATACCATCTATATGTCCTCTACTAACGTGGTCCGGACGTGTCTCAAAAGTTATCGCCACATTTCTCACACGTGCAAATTCGTTGAGGTGCTGGGCTTCATTTATGGACTGCGAATCGTAGTCAATCCCATCATCATAATAATTCATCGCATCAAGACACCGTTTAACGAACCACTCCTGATATGAGGGTGGACGTGACGTCATAGTACCACCCATGATTATCAGTTCGGCCTTGTCAACCCTGTGACCGATCTGTTCCATCTGTCTCAACCTGAAGGTGACCTGTTGGAAAGGATCATAATCAAGTTGAACTCCCCGTAGAGCCGCAGGTTCAGCGCCCACATAGCTTTGTGGGGAGTTAAAATCTGACTTTGGTCCACCCGGACACATCATACACCTCCCATGCGGGCACTCAGATGGAGAAGTCATAACAGCAACGACAGCAACCCCTGATATTGTTCTTACAGGTTTTCTCTGCACTTTTTTTATGATCTTTTCATCTTTTGGAAGTTTTGCAAGAATATCAGAATTCTTTGGAATTGAGCAAAGACCATATCTTGCACTCACCCTCTTCTTTGCTTTAGCTAGATCAAAATCGTCTTTGCTATTTATTAAAAGTTCTGCAAGATCGGTGCAGGCCGAGTCGTAGTCGTCTGTCATGGTCACTTTTTAGGAGTCTATATCGATATCATCTAACAAAACTCAAATACTATTTTGATTCCTTTATTCTCATCTTTGTTCATCATGCATTTAAAGGCATCCATGTATTCTTCGATCTTGTATCTATGAGTTACAATATTAGAATAAAGATCAGGATTATCTGAAAAAATATCAAGGGCCATCTTAAAAGGATCTTTCTCTATCGCGCTATCTTTTTGAAGACCGTACATCATCGAGCCTGTGATTGACACCTCTTTATAAGCCTGAATTGACCAATCAAGGGTTTTCGTGACACTGTAACCCAGCCCAACGATTACTATCTTGCCATTACTCTTCACATAGTGAAGAGCATCATTCATGCTAGCCTCGGTCCCAACACAATCATAGATCAGATCAGGTCCGGCGTTACCGAAGATATACCTTTGCCCTGCAACGGAGAACAATCTTGCTTCATCTATCACTTTAGCCATCTTCTTATAAAGTGCACCCTTCTTTTCAGTAAATATCTCGTCTGAACCAAGCCTACTTGCAATCTCTGCCTGAAAGGGATATCTTGCAAGTGAGATTATCCTACATTTGTAGCCAAGTGCACGAATTGCTGCAATAACCATCAGCCCTATCGTCCCCGCACCGACTACAATAACGGTATCATCATCCTTGGGAGGATTTCTACAGACTGCATGAATGGCCACTGCAAAAGGTTCCGTGAGAACTGCAACATAATCTGGGACATTTTCAGGAACATTGTATAGCTGCCCCTCGTAACAGCAGAAATACTCAGAGAAACCTCCTGTAACAAGTCCACCGCCGGTAATATTGTAACATTGCTGCCAGTTACCTAATCTACAGCTCCGGCATAGGTCTTTCTTCCTTGTTTTGCAATGGGCGAGTGGATTTAGAATTACCCTGTCACATTCATTCAGGTCTTTTACATCTGCTCCACATTCACTTACCGTACCGACGATCTCATGACCCAATGGCGAAGGATTGATAGTTGCACCGAGTAAACTTGCAAAAGGGGATATCTCAAGGAAGACCTGGTGTAGATCAGTCCCACAGATTCCGCCAAGAGTGGTCCTTACTATGACCTGGCCTGGCTCGCTTATCTTCGGAACCTCCCAATCATCTTTATACTTGACGAGGCTGAAATTCTTTACATCTTTTATCTTACCGAGATCAAGATTAAAGTATAAACCTTTCATTGCTCCTTATTGTTTTGAAGTGTATTTAAGCACTACTCTCAAAATTCTGATCCTTCAAAAGACCACCTAAGTGATACCTTGCCCAAAGAAATGCGACCATAGACCCCGATAGGTTTGCTATAACCAGGCTCCACCACATTCCAGGTAGTCCTGATTCAAATACAAAACCAAATAATATTGCAAAGAGAGGAGTGAGAATCAATGAGCGAAGTACAGTAGCAACCAGTGCATACATGCCTTTTCCTATTCCTTGAAAGAGTGACGAGGACATCATCCCAAAAGCCACTCCGGGATAGAATAAGGTAATAATCCTTAGAAAAGTGATTAGATCCGGTGCGATGTGTGCTGCCCCCTCTGCCTGTGTGAAGATGGCTGTAATCTGTGGAGCAAGTAGAAATGTTGCTATGGCAATTGTTGCCTCTATTATTAGACCGATTCTAATCGAATAGAGATGAACAACATTAAGCTTCTCATAAGTTTTTGCACCGAAAGCGGCACCCGATACGGATACCACTGCAGTGGACATTCCAAGTAGCGGAAGTATTGCAATGGTGACAACGCGCCATCCGGTTGTGTATATCGCGACTCCATCAGTACTATCTACCATTACAATAATTAGGTTCATTATGAGCATGGTAAAAGCCATTGAAAGTTGCATTACGGATGCGGGGAACCCCACTCTAAGAATATCTATTACTATATCCCTATCAAATCTGAATTTATTGAAGTTTAAAGAGACATAAGTATCATTTTTGAAGATCAGCCAATTTGCCATTAGGATAGAGGTGATTGCAAGCGATATCACTGTAGCCCATGCAGCACCAGCAACACCCATCTCAAGCGTATAGATCATGATCGGATCAAGAGCAATGTTTAGAAACGTACCTAATACCATAGCTTGCATTGCCCGCTTGGCATCCCCTTCCGCTCGCAAAAGCGCGTTGGCAATATTTGAGAATAATACAAAGATTGTTCCTGCAAAGATGACTCTGGCATATGACACTGACATCTCAGTTGCGCTTCCTGCACGCATCCCAGTAAAAATTCCCTCAGAAAATAGGTAAAGAGGAATGGTAAAAACCACAACAAGGATCAGCATAATCACAATAGTGTGAACAGCAACACTATCTGCACCATTCTTATCCTTTGCCCCTATCATTCTGGATATTGCCGCACCACCTCCTGTCCCGAGTCCGGTTGCAATTCCCATTAACATAAAGAAGATAGGAAAGACAAAACCTACAGCAGCGAGAGCATCGGAACCAAGGCCTGCAACCCATATTGCATCGACAAGATTGTATATGGTATGAACAGACATTCCAATGATCATAGGAATTGAGAGTTGCACAATAGCCCTTTTAGGATCCCCAAGGAGCATTTTAGTGCCTTCAGTCTCCTTTTTCCTTGTATCTCTTATTTCTTCGCTGTTGATGCTTGTAGTCTCCTGTTATCGATGCACTGGATCATTTATCGTAAGAGTTTAAATAGATTTTTGAAATAAATTGGACACACAAATCTTATATTCTATCACCTAAATGCCATGACCAAGCCCATCAAGAACATTATAAGGATGAATAGTGGCCCAAAGACCCTCTCCAAATTTTTCGAATCAATACGACCAAGTAAATTCGGCCCAAGATAAGCGCCTACAACCGATCCTGAGCACAATAAAACCACAAGTTTCAGATCGAACTGGCCCAAAGCAATATGACCAAATAGACCGGATACTGCGTTGAAAAGTAGTATAAATATTGATGTGCCAACAACACTTGGAGCGGGAAGCCCTAATATGTAAAGACCGGCAATAACAGGTGGAGTTCCACTGATACCAAACATGCCTGCCATTGTTCCTGACAAAAGGCCGAATAAAGATCCGAGAACTCCTTTTCTAGGCGTAATTTTCTCAGTATAAATCACTTTATCCCCCGCATTTCTTGCCCTCCTTCTACTACTAAGCGCCATAGGTATAACAAGGGCAATCATCAAGATTCCGAAGAGTCTGCCGAGAAGATCAGGTGATATTTGGCTTGATATATACGTGCCCAAAAGAGCGCCAAATATCCCGCCCATTCCAAGGATAAGTCCAATAGGTATGTTCACGTTATTCTCTTTATAATGGCTGAGTGAACCGGATATCGTTGTAGGAATTATCGATGCAAGAGAAGTCGCGACAGCAATTTGGGTCGGTACACCAAAGAAAATTGTTAGGGCTGGTACATAGAAAAATCCGCCGCCTCCACCAAAAGTGGTAACAAGAAGCCCTACAAGAAAACCTAAAAGAGGCAGGAATAGGTAAAACCATTCAAATGATGAATCAATTAGCATTACTTAATCCCTATTGAAAATCATTCCATGTAAAAGTTATTCATTTATGATACGCCTTCCTCCAACTGTTACAAAAGAACTATATTGATTAGTACCTAACCTCAGAAGTGATGAAGTCCTCAAAGTTACTCGTCATTAGTCTGGTCTTGATATCTGGAATTATCTTTTCCGTTTGGGGTGTCTCTTTTCTTATCGATGACTCGCTCGAAGCTAGGATAACATCTGATAGAAAAACCTACTATCCAAATGACCTCATGACAATCATACTATCAATAGAGTCGTCAAGGGATTTAGATGGCGTAAAGATAACAGTAGAGGGAATAAAAGATAACCGAGGCTTAAATAAGATCTCAAAATCCTATGAGAAGAATCTATCAGAAGGGATTAACAATATCACGGTCGAATACATCACACCATACTGTAGCAAGTGTACTGGAATAGATCCCGGTGTCTATTTCATCAATGCAACTGTAGCCTATGAAGATATTATACTAAACTCGACTCACAACGTAACAATTGATATTTGATAGGTAAATGCGGTCTTGGTACTTTTTTAGAATACACCAAAGAGCATGCCAAGACCAATGAATATCATAACAAGACCACCAGTAAGCCTCATATATCTTCGACTGTTCTTTCTCCATCCTTCTGCCTCCTCGATCTCCATTCCATAGTATGTTATTAAAATAATCACTATCAGTGGAAGAATATAGACCAGGTTATAGATGGTGAGATAGAAAAGAGCTTTCGATGGTTCTTGAGATAGGAGCGTCAGAACTGGAAGATATATACCTCCTGTGCATGGCAGCTCAACTAGTGTTGCAAAGAAACCAAGAAGGACGGCACTTGGAATGGCAGCTCTTCTTCCAAGACGCCCAATTGTCCCTTTCGCAAAAGAGGGCACTTTAAGCGTGGCACTATCTCTTAAGTAATCCCTTACATTGAGCAAACCGGCAGATATCGCAATGACTATCACAATGTCCCTTATGAGCTCTATTGCACTTGAAAATTGTATCAGTTCTATGATTCCCAGGCCAAATAGGAGGTATGTGACAAAGACACTTGCAGTGAAGCTGAGTCCAACACCAACTACCTGCCTCTTTGTCCTCATCGAGAGGAGGTATCCAAGGAGAAGGATAAGGACTGCAAAAGTGCATGGATTCACCCCATCAACAAGAGCAGTTCCGATGACGAGCATGAGAGATATCTCTTCACTCTCACCTCCTGAAGATTCCCACTCCAAAACAAGGTTAATCGGGTCGGGACAGCCTTGACAGTTGATAATCGAAGATTCAATATTCCCAGTAGTGACTTGCCTTCCGGTAAGAGAAGTACTTCCGATAAATACTGCCGGAACGTCTCTAAATCCTACCTCGTAAGCCTGCATGAATTTCTCAAAGAGATCTCTATTGGTACTGTTACGAGCGATCTCAAACTGGTGAACAGTGATATGGTACTCTTCTTCAAAGTCTTTCAAGATCCCATCGACTTCCTTGCATTGATCGCACTCACTTACGAAAAAGTAGTAGATGATGATCTCTTCTTCATTGATCTGGGAATCGGCAGTCGTTGCTGGGGTTAGTAAAAATATAATGATAAGAAGTAAATTTACAAAAACAGCACTCTTCACAGATAATCCTAATTTGTCAATATACTTCTAAATTTCCTTTAAACAACAAGTATATAAAGTTCCGTGTAAAATGTTCAGTATTATGTGGCTACAATTACGATTGTATCTTTTGCTGGGTGCGATGTTTGCGATCCTTTTTGGGATAATCACCCTTGTGGGCGGACTTACAGGTACCGGAACAACATTTATCTACTTGATCATTGCAAGTCTTTTCACAGTACTCCAGTATCTTATCGGCCCGAAGATAGTTGAGATGTCGATGCGTGTAAAGTATGTCTCGGAGAGTGAATATCCGGAGTTGCACGCGATGGTTGAAGATCTCGCGATGAAAGCAGGGATACCAAAACCAAGAGTTGCAATATCAAGTGTGCAGATACCAAATGCGTTCGCTTTCGGTAGATCGAAGCGCAGTGCAAGAGTGTGTGTTACCGAAGGCATTTTAAGGCTACTTAGTAGGGATGAGCTGAAAGCCGTTCTTGGTCATGAGCTATCTCACATAAAACACAGAGACGTTACGATCATAACAGTACTCAGTGTCGTTCCGATGATCTGCTATTACATCTATATCTCATTTATGTGGGGCGGAATGCTTGGTGGCAGAGAGCGCAGAGGTGAGATGATGCTCATCGGTATAGTCGCTCTATTGGTGTACCTTATCACAAATCTACTTGTGATGTACGGGTCAAGAATCAGGGAGTATTATGCGGACCAGGGTAGTATCGATCTTGGAAATCAGCCACACCACCTTGCAACAGCTCTATACAAGTTGGTCTACGGTAGTGCAAGAGCACCAAAAGAAGCCTTAAAGCAGGCAGAAGGTTTCAAAGCCTTCTTCG
>JAXHTN010000045.1:0-11228 GCA_034190145.1 Halobacteriota archaeon
GTTGCCCCGATGTATGCATCGATGGCGGCAACACCGGTGTAAGCCTCAACATCGTTGAGCCATAACCTCTGCATCTTGATAGGAGGATCGGAATGGCCGAAGTTCATCCATACGCCAGACGAACACATGGCACCGAAGGTACCTGTGGTGACAACATCTACTTCTCTTACTGCACCCTCTGGTCCTAGTTCAGTAACGATGTCTGACATCTTGTCAGCCGTTACAACGCATGCACTGCCGTCTCTAATTCTTTCGTTTATCTCATGGATCGATTTTTCGGTCAAATAATCCCTCCACTAAAGCAGGGAGGGAGATTCGAACTCCCGTAATCCGGTCTGCAGCCGGATGCATAAGCCTCTCTGCTATCCCTGCGAATTAACAATTGTGATATGACAAAGAGTATAACAATTGTTATGTTATATATAATTTACGATGTTGTGTTTGAATAATAAAAAAAGAGAGGACGCGGCACCTCTGCCGCAATTATGATTTAATCACTGATTATTTTTTATATCTTCTGATGAGGTATGCCACAGCTAAGATACCCGAGATTGAAAATACTGCTTCAAATCCAGGTGTTGGCTCTTCTGTAGGTTCTTGTGCATCATCCACTGATTCTGTTGGTGTGGCTGTCGATTCTTCAGCATAATATGCATCCAAATAACTCTGAAGCATCGTATCTTCCGGTAAGAATGACCCTCCATCCCCTATGATATTACTCTCATCGCCATAACATAGGATATCGGGATTCTCATGACAGAAAGCACAGTCTTTTGCTTTATCTGTTGTTGTATGGGGCATCCACCAGACCCAAGATGTCTGAGTCTCGTTATTGTATATACTGGAGGTCCTCAGAAATGGCTTGATTTCACCGTCGATATCTTTTGCAAGACAGAACTTGTTTGCCTTGAAATTTTCGTCCTCGTTACTACTCAGGTGACAGTTGCCACAAGTCGGTAGGTATCCGGCATGACAAGAAGTGCAATCGAGTCTGTCATCGTGAACTTTATGCGATGAAGTATCAGGTGAATACTGGGTCACATTCATTCCTTTAACTGTCTTGCCGCTATTCATGTGACAATCCTCACACTCTCTTGATGTTCTCAACGGAGTATCGCTAACAGTACCATCACCATGCATCTCTTGAAGAACATGGCAATCGGTGCATATGAGTCCTTTGTCATAGTGAATATCAGTACTTTGGCCTTCTCCCATGCTTGTAGTACCTGTGAACCAGATCTCTTTGTGGTGGCAATTTCCACAAGTACCTATAGTCACTTCGGATCCATGCCCTCCTTCTCCTTCATGGCAGTTTTCACATGTAACGAAATGACATCTTGAGCAATCTTCGACAGATTTAAATTCGTCAAGATCAATTCCGAAATGCCCTATGTTAGCTCCACCAACCCACTCTTCGGGAGAATCTCTACCAAGATAGTGTATTGATGTTGTGAAGTTATTTACGATATCCAAATGACATTCTTCACATTCTCCAAGCTCTTCGACAGCTACAACGCTACATGACAGTATTACGGAGAGTGCCAGTAGTAGTGCTACCGTAACTGTCATTTTTAACATTCTTCTTTTAGTCATCTTTCATCCTCTTTTTTAAAAGCTAATTTTGTGCCCTTTACGATAGAAGGGCAGAGATGTTCAGCCTCCATGGAGAAAGGGGTTATGATATAAATATTTTACGGTGGACTATTCGAAAGGTATAACACGTAAGATATCACTCGATATAAAGTATAAAAGAGAATTGAGGGCGATGAATGACATATGAGAAGCCAACTTTTGATATGGAATATATAAAGCCAGATCTGGAGAAGAGTTTGAAGAGTTTGGAGGTCAAACCTACACCGGTAGCAGATTTTGGATTTACTGTGGCAACGGCAGCTGTTGCGGCAGGAACTTGGATTGTCGCAACCACAAGGGCTATAGGTTCTATACAGTACAAAGAGATCGAGGTCGATTGGGACGAGATCGCACTAAAGGAGATTAGAGGGGCTGAAGAACTGAAACTGAGAAGGGGAGGCAAGTGAAATGGCTGCTAAGATGTGGAATATCCAAAAAGAGGTCTCAGTTTCATTGAACGAAACCGCACTTCAGATACTGGATAAGTGTAACGGTAAGAACAATCTTTCAACAATTGCAATGATCATCTACAAAGACCATTATGAACCACGGGAGACGGATCTCTTCAAACAACTTACGAATTCAAATGCTTTTACCAGTATTCAATACGATGTTCTCGGATTTCTGATGAACTTACTCAAGTTCGATATGTTGGAACTTAAGTTGAATCCGGTTCTTTCAGAGAGAAAGGAATCTGAAGAGGATAAATTCTATCAGTCACCTCTTGCAAAAATTCTCTTAAGAGTGCTGAGAAGGGAGCCATTGTCTTACTCCAAAATCTCTGAAGTGCTACCGGAGATTATAAAAAAAGAAGGTAATGAAGTGGAGTTGTATCCGGATATACTCAACACCGAAATTGCAAATCTTCTCCTGAAGGGTAAGATCGTTACGATCTGCTCTACAGAAAGAATCGAGAAATGATTTCGAGATGAAATCGGGATCAAATACAAGCTCAGTGGATTTTCTTTTTATCAATGTATCCTTTTTGGATCCGCTGGGCCTGGGATACACTCCCCACCTCGGGATGCTTTACATAGCGACATACCTGAAGGAAAGTGATTTTAGCGTAAGATACCTTGACTTACAGGATGACAAGTACAATTTAAAAAAATTAAAAGATGTTGCAAGGGAGATTGAACCAAGAGTCATTGGCATCTCTGTCGATACCGATAATTATTACTCAGTCATCAATGTGGTAAAAATTTTATCTGAAGAGCTCGATGACGTATTGATAATTCTGGGTGGACCCGAAGCATCTGGAAGAGACGTTCAATTATTAAATAGTTGTCCTTGTGACATTGTCGTAAGAGGAGAGGGAGAAATAACTGTCCATGAGATCGCAGAATCAGTAATACTAGGCAAAGGTAAAATTGAAGATGTTAACGGGATTACTTACAGAAAAAATGGTAAGATACGGCGAAATGATGATCGTTTGCCGATTAAAGATCTCGATATCTTACCATTTCCGGACAGAACCCTACTCGAGGAACCGAGAAAATATCTTGTGAGCCTGATTACAGGTAGAGGTTGCCCTTATAACTGCACCTTCTGCTATGAAGGTCTTATGGGTAACAAATACCGGACGAGGTCACCTGAAAATATTTTAGAGGAGATCGATGAACTGATAAAAGTCTACAAAAGGACATACATCACCATCTGTGATAGTATCTTTACTGCATATCCGAATCAGGTTGAAGAGGTATGTAAAGGGATAAAAGAGAGCTTTGATGTCTACGATGAATTGGTGTGGTTCTGTGAAGGTCGCGTAAATGTTCTTGCCAAAAATTCCCACCTGATTGGAAAGATGGTAGGTTCAGGAATGGTAAGGATGCAGATAGGTATCGAATCTGCAAATAAGGACATTTTGCGTGCTTACAACAAGAGGATCAATCTCGATGAGGTTGAGTATGTTGTAAAATGCTGTAAAGAGAGTGATCTATTGTCAATATACGGAGGATTCATCATCGGTGGCCCTTTTGAGACCGAAGAAACTATACTTGAATCGATTGCACTGGCAAAGAAGCTTATTAAACTTGCTCCGGGAAGATTTGAATGTAACACCGTCTTTTTAACACCGCTCACAAAAACAAGGATAAGAGAATCTCCTGAAGAGTTCGGAGTTGAGCTGATGGATCCTGATCTTAAATCGTCTCATAACTTCAACTTCTGCACCACGAGAACAAGCAATCTCGGACCAGATGATATAACCAACCTCATGAATCGTTTCAAAAAAGAGATTAAAGAAGAGATGAGGTCAAACTTATCAGATGTTCCAAAGGATCTGATAGACAGTCATTTTGATCTATTTAGAATATTTGGACTGAGTACCACATGGCACACCGAATGTGCGAACTATCCGAGGGTCCTCCTCTATCATGAAATTTTAAGAAGCCGGGTTGTCAAGAGCTACGACCAGATATCAAGAGAAGATTTATTCGATTTTCACCCATACAGGATACCCTCCGCATTCAACATGGACGGAGGCCTAATTAAATTGGAGGGGGGATTGAGTGACCTATCATTAAATGATTTGGGTTCAAGGATTTACAGACTATCCTCAGGAAAACTCAAGCTAAAAGAGGTTATCGAGGAGATAAGGGGAGAACTGAAAGGAAGAGCCCCGCCGGATAATATTTTTGAGGAACATGTGCTCGATTTTTATAAAAAACTTGATGACAATTATAGTTGTGTCTTCAAGGAGATTTAGATCCATTGGGTTCAATTGGACACTATTGAGAAGTTCTTAAATACTCCGGCCCTCCTATTTTATAATTAAATAGGTTTTCTGATTAGGCTTGTAAAAAGTCTTAAGAAGCACAATATCGATCTCACTCAGGAGCAGTTAATAAAAGAGAAGGGATAGGGAGATAATATGGCACAAGATGATGATAGTGGGGTTAAAAAAGCAGAGGCTATCAGGCTTAAGGACTATATTGAATATTCGGATGGGTCTGTCGTAAGTAAGACAATTATCGATAAAGATACGGGTACATTGACCTTGTTTGCTTTTGACAAAGATCAAGGACTCAGCGAGCATTCGGCACCTTTCGATGCAATAGTACAGATACTTGATGGTGAAGCAGAGCTTGTAATCGGTGGTAAGAGCGTGAGGGCATCATCAGAAGATATGGTAATCATGCCTGCAAATGTCCCACATTCCCTAAAGGCGATATCAAAGTTCAAGATGCTACTAACAATGATCAGATCATGAATTTTGAAAGCGATCTCGAGATCGTCATATTATACAGTGGCGAATTTGCAGAGAGGGTGATCGGTAACTTAACAAATTATTCCACATTCTGTGTATCCTGTGCAGATGAGTGTAACCACTGTAGAGAGGATAAATTCAATTTTTCATCAAATATCAAAGGAATTTTTCCCCTTCCAGAACCAAGCACCCTTCCTGAGTTCATTGAAGAAGGTGCAGAAGAATATCTACCAGGCAAGATTCCAGAGGCTGATATTGCCATCGTCTCTGAGATACATAATGATCTTCTGCTGGAAGTCCCGGGACTACTTAAAAAGGCGAACGTAAAGGCGATGATAGTTCCTATCGAGTCTCCCTCACAGATGGCGATAGCACAGATAAGTAGCATCTGTGAAGGTTACGGGATCGAGGTAGCATTTCCCAAACCGTTCTGCGATCTTAAGCCAGATGATGATAAGCCCTACATTTCAAGATTTGTAAATGAGTTTGGGATAGGGCGGCCCCTTATCGATATAAAACTAGATGAGAATAAGAAGATCGAATTTGTAGAGGTCTTGAGAAGTGCTCCGTGTGGTGGTACGTGGTTTGTCGCAAGGAAGATCATCGGTTTCGGGGACGACAAAAGGGAGCTCTATAACATAGTAAGTGAAGGGCATCACTCATACCCGTGCACAGCCGGTATGCAAAAGGATCTTGAACTTCAGGATACAATACTTCACAAAGCAGGATTTATAACAAGAGAAGCTGTCGATGAGGCATATGAAAGAGCTAGTAGAGAAGATTGAAGAATTAAAAGAAGATCCTGAGGTCTCTTCTGTAGTGGATAGTAGGATTAGAGCTTTTGAAGAGAAGGGACGGGAAGGTAACGAGGAATGGTTTCTGGAGTTATGTTTCTGTCTTATGACTGCGAACTCAAGTGCAAAAAAGGTACTTGAAATCTTTGAAACCATAGGAAAAGAACCGTTTCTTTCATGCTCCAAAGAGGATCTATCCAAACTCTTCAAGGATAATGGCTATCGGTTCTACAACAAGAGGGCCGAGTATATAATCGAAGCAAGAAGATACGCAAGCAACATAAAGGATATTGTCACCTCTTTTGATGATGGATTTGATGCAAGGGAGTGGCTTGTCAGGGAGATCAAAGGTCTGGGGTACAAAGAAGCGAGCCACTTCTTAAGAAACGTCTCCTACAGGGATCTCGCAATACTTGATAGGCACATCCTAAGGACCCTTCATGAGAACGGTCTGACAGGAGAGGTTCCCGAGAGCCTATCAAAGAAGAAGTATATCGAATTCGAGGAGAAGACCTGTAAACTGAACGAGGCTTGTGGTATGTCACTTGCCAGGCTCGATCTTTACCTGTGGTATCTGAAGACCGGTAAGATATTGAAATGAGGTATTTTAGGATGGAAATCTCAACAATTTTAACCCATCTTCTTCTTCTCACCGGTGACCATGTACACTATACGTGAGGCGATGTTGCATGCATGATCTCCAATCCTCTCAAGGTACATCGCAACAAACATAAGGTGACTTGCATTGGCTATGGAGTTAGGTTTCTCGATCATTATTGTAATCAGTTCTCTTCTGATCTGATCATATAGTCCGTCAACAACATCATCCCTCCCAGAGAAATCCTCGAGCTCGACGATATTCTCAGACTTGAATGCCTTTAGACAGTCCTCTATCATCTTCTGTGTCAGTTCGGACATCCTCGGTGTATCAATAAGCGGTTTCACAAAGGGTTCATCACCAATTCTAAGTACAATCTCTGCAATATCCCCTCCCACATCACTGATGCGATCAAAGTCAGTTATTATCTTCAGACATGTGCCAATCACTCTGAGATCAGCCGCCATTGGTTGTTGCAAAGCTATCAGCTTCATGCACCTGTTCTCAATATCAAATTCCAGATCATCTATTATTGAATTATCCTCAATTATCTTATTTGCAAGCTCTAGATCTTTATTTATCAAGGCTTCAATAGATTTTCCTGCGGCTTCTTTTGCAAGTAACCCCATATTTAAAACATCTCTTTTGAGTCTGTCCAACTCCTCTATGTATTCTTTTCGCAGCATTTTAATCACTTCAAGACAATTTAAGAAGGATTTTCATCCAAATCTCCCGGTTATATAATCTTCAGTCTTTTCATTCTCGGGTTTTTCAAATATCTTTGATGTCTCGCCAAACTCGATCAACTCACCCATGAGAAAGAACGCTGTAAAATCAGAGATCCTTGCAGCTTGCTGCATATTATGTGTGACAATTATAATTGTATAATCCTCCTTCAGCTCTCTTATAAGCGCTTCTATCTTTGAAGTAGATATCGGGTCAAGTGCAGAGCATGGCTCGTCAAATAGTACGACCTCCGGACTAACAGCAAGTGTTCTTGCGATGCAGAGTCTCTGCTGCTGACCACCTGAGAGTTTGAGAGCACTCTCACCAAGTCTATCGCTTACGTCATCCCACAATGCTGCATGCTTTATACTTTTTTTAACTATTGAGCTCAACTCTTTTTTATCTTTTATTCCATGTATCCTCGGACCATAGGCAACATTATCAAAAATACTCATCGGAAAAGGGTTCGGTTGCTGAAACACCATTCCCACACGCTTTCTTAGCAAAATCACATCTGTGATTCCATCATAGATGTTTTTATCATCCAAGAAGACCTCTCCCTTCACATCCGCTCCGGAGATATCATTCATCCTGTTTAGAGTTCTTAGAAAAGTCGTTTTTCCACAACCGGATGGTCCTATAAGTGCTGTTACTTTATTCTCTTCTATGTCAATATCAATACCCTTTAAACAATGAGCATCGCCGTAATGCACGTCCAAATTCTTCACTTTTATCTTTGTCATATCCATATCACCTCCTGTAACGATTTCTAAGAAATACTGCACAGATACTTATCCCCAAAAAGAGCAATATGAGGACAAGGGCAGCACCATAAGCACGATTATACGCAGCAGATGTATGTCCCTGTGTTGCCATCATGTAGAGGTAAACAGGCAGTGAACCGACAGGATCAAGAATCGATTCCGGCAGAAAGCTCTCAAGACCGGAACCTGCAGTGAGTAAAACGACTGCTGTCTCTCCCATCGCTTTACCGGTACCAAGCAAGATACCCGTAATAATTCCAGGGGTTGCATTTTTCAGAACTACCTCCCTTGTAGTCTGCCATTTTGACGCACCAAGGGCATATGATGCTTCCCTGTAAGAATATGGTACTGACTTTATCGCCTCCTCTGAGACTCGTATTGTCCATGGCAATATCATAAAGGAGAGTGAAAGGCCACCCGAGAGAAGTGATATTCCAAGCTCAAGGGAGTATACCAGAAAAGCAAGTCCGAAAAGACCGATAACAATTGACGGTATTCCGGCAAGACAGTCCACAAAGAATCTAATTGTTTTTGTAACGATGTTTTCCGATGCATACTCGGAAAGATACGTCGCCGATGCAACACCAAGAGGGGCTGCAAATGCCATGCAAACAATGACAAGAAGTAGTGTTCCTATAATCTGGGGGAATATTCCGCCTTCCTCAAAGCGACGTGGCGAATCAGTAATAAACTCAACGCTTAGTACCCCAATGCCATTTATCAAGATGTAGAAGATGATGATAGATAGTATCACTACGCAGGTCAGTGCAGCAATCAACAGAAGACTCTTTACGATCTTTTCAGTTGTGGTTACTGAAATCATGCCCCAATCCTCCTTCTCACTATCGTCATTGTGATGCCATTCAGAAGTGCAACCACCAAAAATAGGACCACTCCGATTCCAAATAGCGCATGCTGATGCATTGATCCCCAGACTGCATATCCAATCTCGATAACTATCGTTGAGGTGAGCACCCTTACAGGCTCGAATACGGATCCCGGAATCCAAGGTCTGTTGGGATTTCCGATCACCATCAAGACAGCCATCGTTTCACCAACAGCATTCCCCATACCAAGAACAAGAGAAGCAAGGATTCCTGATCGAGCGTAAGGGAGTATAACTTTACTAATCGTCTGCCAGTGTGTTGCTCCAATTGCCATAGATGACTCTTTGTAAGACGTGGGAACAGTACGAATGGAATCCTCAGATATCGAGATGACATGAGGCAGAGTCATTATGGAGAGGATAATCCATCCAGCAAATATCGACTCCCCTGTTCCGCCAGAAAAATCCCTGATCAATGGCACAAGGATCATAACTCCAAAAAAACCAAGTACAATTGAAGGAATCCCAACAAGCATCTCGATAGATGGCTTGATTATGTTTCTCAACCAATCGGGAGAGAATTCTGCAAGATAAATTGCGCAGGGGATTCCAATTGATGCTGAAATCAAGAGCGATCCCAGGCCAACAATAAACGTGCTCACGATTATTGGAAATATTCCAAACTGATCGCGTGACGGATTCCATTCCATTCCGAATATGAAATCCTTTCCCAAAGCAAGGGCATAAATCCCCTCCCTGCACATGAAGGCTACTATGAGAAAGACAATAATGGTAGATGAGGCGGCAGATAGGAATAGGGCCGATCTTATGATATTTTCACTATTTATCAACTCTGTTCCTCTCATTTACCACAGGTCTAATTGATCACGCTACTTTAATGAATCCCAGATCTTCCACAATCTCTTGACCACCCTCACTCAGCACAAAGTCGATAAAGGCCTTTTCCAGTTCATCTGGCTCGCCATTCGTTATGAGGTATAGTGTTCTTGTGATCTTGTAATCTTCCGATAGAACGTTCTCTACCGCCGGTTCCACTCCGTCAATCTTTACTCCTTTTATTGAGGAATCAATGTAACCAAGTGAGACGAATCCTATGCTATTTTCATCTCTTGAAACACTTGCTCTTATCTCTCCATTTGATGGCTTTACGGATGCTTCTGCTGCTATCTCTACCTCGTATGGATCTATCACAAATTTCTCAAAGACATCTCTTGTTCCCGAACCGTCCTCTCTTGTAACAACATGAATATCCGAATCAGAGCCTCCAACTTCATTCCAGTTCGTTATCTCACCTGAAAATATCCTTGATGCATCTTCCATTGTAAGTTCACCTACTGAGTTACTGGAATGAACTACGATCGCCACACTATCAAGTCCGATACCTACCGGTTTGATACTGGGGTACTCTTCCATCTCCTTTGATTTCACATCTCTTGAAGCTGCACCAATATCTACTTCGTTTGAGCCAACTGCCTTTACACCATGACCGGAACCGCCACCAGAAACCGAGATTCTCAGGTTTGGATTGTTATCCATCAAGACTCTTGCACACTCCTGATTTATCGGAAGTAGTGTCGAAGAACCTGCAATCGTCAGTTTGCCATTGATTCCTTCTGAGGACATATCGTCATCACCCATACACCCTGCGGAAAAAACCAGGGATGTAACCAATAGGAGGACAATTGGCAATGCTAATTTCTTCATAACCATATTGATCACCTGAGGGGAGGTTTCTCAGTATTGTATATATATTTTCCTATGATTTTTATATATAAACTATATATTATATATATTAGATATATTGTGAAAGTAGGTCTATACATTTTGGGTAGAATTAAGTAGCAACCAGAGTTGCAATAGTATTGATAAAACCTGGTGGGAGATGGAGGAGAACATTAACGTTAATTATATATCAAATTGATACGGGATATTATCAATAATGCTCGTCGAAGATATAATGGAGAAAGAGGTTTTCACTATCGGCCCAGAGTCAAAGATATCAGAAGCTGCAAGGGTTATGAGTGATGAGTTGATAGGATACATACTCATAATAGAAGATGATAATTTGTTAGGTATCTTAACCGAGAGGGATATTATATCGGAGGTTGTAGCCGAGGAGAAATCCCCAAACGAGATGAAGGTAAAAGAACTTATGTCTTCTCCGGTCATCACCGTCGATTTGAAGGCAAGTGTTAAAGACGCTGTTGAGATGATGACCAAGAATGTGATAAGGAGATTGCCAGTCACGAATGAGGGTAAGTTTGTAGGCATAATAACATCCGCAGGTATATCAAGCATATTACCTTCGCTTGATTCCGGTATATCAAAAGAGATAAAATCAATTCTTGCAAGCATAAATAGCATTGTAAAAGAGAAGGAGAAAAGGAAGAAAGAGAAAGAGGTTGATGAGAAGACCAGTCACTACATCAGTTGAATCAAACTGATCTTAAACTCCCCCTACTCATTTAAGCGTTAGCTATCTATGTGAGGGTCTGAAATGATCCCTCTTTTGGATATCAAAAAATGGTGTGGAAAAAGATGAAGCGTCCTGGATGGGAATTTTATTTGGGTCTCTTTCTTGTAATACTATCTGCAGTTTTATACTCCTTTCATTTCCTAATCTTCCATGATCTCCATCATATTTTCATATATTTGGTTG